>NZ_CP056186.1:0-191057 GCF_013781985.1 Citrobacter sp. RHBSTW-01013 | reverse complement strand
AGATTTCGTGGAACACGTCGAAGGCGTCGATCAACAGGCCTTTATGCTCTGTCGCCGGATCGGTGATCGCGTAGATGTTGGAGGCATCTTCGCCGTCGTCCCCGCTCTCGAGGCGCAACGCCGCATCGACGCGAATGCTGCATGCATCGAGGGTTGACCCTAGTTCGAGATCGACGAGATTGCCGTCCTTGACGCGGTATTCGCGGTCATAGCCTTTGGCGATGAATGACTGGACTGCTTCTAGAACGTCGGTCACCTGGGAGGTCATGGAAGCACCTTCATCTTGAACTGGATTGGACACGCTCGCGCACAAAGCGCGCTGTGACTCGGCGGACGGAGAAGCTCGCGAAGTGCGTTACTCATAGCCACTTGGCCTTCTTGAAGCGCATGAATAGGAGAAGGCAGAACACCGCTATCACTCCGAGCACGACGAAGTAGCCATATGGCGTGTCCAGTTCCGGCATGTGCTTGAAGTTCATGCCATATATTCCGGCGATCGCCGTCGGGACCGCCAAGATCGCCGCCCAGGCCGCGAGCTGGCGAGTGACCACACCGATCCTTTGCGCTTCCAGAAGGCTGCTGGCCTCGAAGACCGTGGACAGGACAAGCAGGAGGCCGTCGACCATGGACTGCACGCGGTGGACATGGTCCGCGACGTCGTGGAAATATGGTGTCATTTCGGCGCTGATGCAGGGAAAGTGGCCGCGAACGAGCTTTCGCACCAGCTCGGCCATAGCCCCGAGCGTGCGCTGGAACCGCGTGAGTTCGGACCTTAGTTCGAAGATTCGCGCCACCTCTTCTGGCTCGAGGAAATCGTGCAGCGACCGTCGCTCCATCGCCAGGACGTCGTCCTCGATCATTTCGAAGATGGGCAGATACTGGTCGACCACTCGGTGCAAGATCGCGTGCAGCACATAGTCGACACCCTTGCCGAACTGCGTCGGCGATGCCTCGAGTTGCTCCCGAAGTTTGCCCAGCGCTCCGGCATTGCCGTGCCGCACGGTGATAAGGTGATTGTGACCGGTGAAGATCGCCATCTTGCCGTAGCTGATCCGGTCGCCGACCAGCTCGGCGGTCTGGGCGACGACGTACAACTCATCGTTGTAGACCTCGAGCTTGGGCGGGCACAGCGGGTGCATGGCGTTGTCGATCGCCAAAGGATGGAGGTTATACGTCGTCTGGATCGCGCTGAGTTCGTCTGCGGTGGGCTCGCTAAGCGCGATCCAGCAGAAGCCCGAGCGATTCTCGTTTAGTTCGACGTGCTCATCGAGCCTGATTTCACGGACTCGCTTACCTTCGTTGTAATAATATGCGGCGATAATGGTCATGCAGGCCTCGCAGGAATTCGCAGGCCACGCTGTACAGCCGGTCGCGCCAGCCCGCGTTCGAGCCATGCCTGCACGTTCGAATAGCTGCTTAGGCCGAGGATGTCGCCCGCTGCGTAGAATTCGACCAGCGCATTCACCCAGCCAAACGTCGCAATGTCCGCGATCGAGTAATCATCGACAATCCATTCGCGGCCCTCCAGCCGGTGATCCAGGACCCCGAGAAGACGCCTGGATTCATCAACAAAGCGCTGCCGAGGTCGCTTGTCCTCATAGTCCTTGCCGGCAAATCGCAGGAAAAAGCCTAGCTGTCCGAAGGTCGGCCCAACGCCCGACACCTGAAAGAACACCCAGGCCAGAGTCTCGTACCGCTGGGCGGGTGTTGTTGAGATGAGCTGCCCCGTCTTGTCGGCCAGATAGATGAGGATCGCACCGGTTTCCCATATGCCAATGGGCTGGCCGTCAGGGCCAGCCGGATCGATGATCGCGGGTATGCGGCCGTTGGGATTCAACGACACGAACGCTGGATCCTTCGACTCGTTGTTCGAGATGTCGACGAAGTGGGGCTCATACGGCAGGCCAGTCTCCTCCAGCATCATCGAGACCTTGACGCCGTTGGGCGTGGGGGCCGCGTATAGTTGCAAGCGATCCGGATAAGATGCTGGCCAGCGCTGCGTGATGGGAAAGGAGGAGAGGTCTGTCATATCTGGATCCTGGCACTGCGACGGCGGCTGAATGGAATGATCTGCTTCAAGGCCGGGTTCGACGACCGCGTCGATTGACGCGGTCGTCGGAGGTTGCGAACCGGATCGGCGCGGCACTAACGGCAGCGAAGCCTGTTCCGCTGCAGCCCCGGCCGCAGGGCTCACATCGCCGGCCTCATGCCGCTTTGGAAGAACCCAGTCGGGACGGACGAAGTGGCAGGTGTAGCCGCCCGGCCGCTTCTCCAGATAATCCTGGTGATCGGGCTCGGCCTCCCAGAACTCGCCGACCGGCTGGACCTCGGTCACCACTTTGCCATCCCACAGCCCCGAGGCATCCACATCGGCGATCGTATCCTCGGCGACGCGCTTCTGCTCCTCGTCGACATAATAGATGCCCGACCGGTAGGAGAGCCCACGATCATTGCCCTGGCGGTTCAGCGTCGTCGGATCGTGGATCTGGAAGAAGAATTCCAGGATGTGCCGGTAGCTCGTCACTGTCGGGTCGAAGACAATCTCGATCCCCTCGGCATGCGTGCCGTGATTACGATACGTGGCGTTCGGAATATCGCCGCCCGTGTAACCCACACGGGTCGAGATGATGCCGGGCCGCTTGCGGATCAGATCCTGCATGCCCCAGAAACATCCTCCTGCGAGAACAGCGCGCTGATGCATGTTAAGCCTCCTCTACTTGATCGAGATATTCACCGTATCCCTCGGACTCCATCTCGTCGCGCGGGATGAAGCGAAGGGACGCAGAGTTGATGCAGTAGCGCAGACCGCCGCGGTCGGAAGGACCGTCCGGGAAAACGTGGCCCAGATGGCTGTCGGCGTGTACCGACCTGACCTCCGTCCGGACCATGCCGTGTGCACTGTCCCGCACCTCGTTCACGTTTGCCGGAACGATCGGCTTGGTGAAGCTGGGCCAGCCAGTACCCGAATCGAACTTGTCCGTTGAAGCGAACAGCGGCTCTCCCGACACTATGTCGACGTAGATGCCAGGCTCCTTGTTGTCGTTGTGCTCACCCGTGAAGGGCCTTTCGGTCCCCGAATCCTGGGTAATCCGGCGTTGCTCGGGGGTCAGGCGGTCAACTGCTGCCTGTGACTTCTCAAACTTCATGATAGTCTCCAATAATTAATCTAGAGAGCTCGACACACTGTCATTTATCTTTGCAGTCATTGCGCCGACTATAGCAGTGCGCCCCAGATTTATCCAATACGCTGCGCGTATAGTTTCCATAGCGCCGAAGCTCTTCACGTCGTGATTCAGTTCCACTCATACCGGGCTGCCAGCTGCGCGATGTTCCGTATCTCGACCGTTGCCGTGGAGCCGGATACTGTCGCGATCACGACTTCGCGCTCCAAGACAAATCCGTCGATCGGCCGAGTGACGAGGCCTTGCACGGTCGGCGATCGTTCCGGAAGAATGCATATGGCGTGGCCGTCAGCGACGACCCGTTGCACCCAGTCCTCGCGATCTGATCGAAAGCGAGGTCGCATGAGCAAGTCCCGTCGCGCGAAGTGATCGAGGATCCGATCGCGAAACTCGCATTTCAGGCGATCGACGAAAGGAAACTCGAGCAGGTCTTCGCCGCGCACGATCTCGTTGGCAGCCAAGGGATGGTTTGCAGAACAGCCGAGCACGAAGCGCTCCCGAAATAGAGGATGCACATCCAGCTTGCGTTCCGGTCTTGTTTCACGCGGCATGATGCACGCGTGGTATTTTCCTGAAAGCACCTCCGATGTGTCCTCGTTCGACTGGAGCGAGTGCAGCTTGATTTCGATGGATGGCATCTCCGCCAATGCGCTCTCGAAGAATGCCGTAAATTCCTTTGGTCCGACGGTGGGCGCGACGGCGACATCCAGCACGCGGTGCCCCCCCATCGCCCAGTGCTCCGAGTGATTGCGAACGCTCTTCATCGCGACCACCATGCGCCGGAATTCTGCCTCGACGTCATGGCCAAGGCCAGTCAGGCGGCTGTTCTTCCCGTCGCGATAGATCAGCGGCCCGCCAAGCTCATCTTCCAAGCGGCGGATCGCGCGGGTCAGACTTGGCTGTGACACACCGCTCAAGCGAGCGGCCGCTGTGAAATTCAGCGTCTCGGCCAAGTTGATGAAATAGCTGACTTGATTGAGTTCCATAGTCCTTTGGCCCATGCGCCTGACTGATGCCTCTTCCGTGAGCCCGCCTTCGGAAAGCAGGCCACAGAAATATGCTTGGCGCATATAATCATGATCTAGGGGCTTGTCTATATGCGCCAGACATATAAATGATACTCTGAGATGACGCCTACTGGTTGGCGGTGCGCTCTGCTCAGCTCCGTCGAAGGTTCTGAGAGCGCAACCGCCAAGCCGCGAGCTGGAGGTTTGATGGACATGGCAGAAACAACATTCACGTTTGCGAGTGGAGCTGGCTCTCAGCTTTCCGGGCACCTCGAACCGCCAGAGGGAACGCCGCGGGGCTGGGCGATCTTCGCCCACTGCTTCACCTGCGGGAAAGACAGTCGCGCCGCCGTTTACATCTCGCGCGCGCTGTCGCGTGCGGGCATCGGGGTCTTGAGGTTCGATTTCGCCGGAACCGGGATCAGCGGTGGGTCGGGGGAACCTGTGAGTTTCGCGTCGGACGTCGAGGACCTTAGGGCTGCCGCAAAGGCGATGGCGGCGGCGGGTATGTCACCCTCCCTCCTTGTCGGGCACAGCCTGGGTGGCACCGCTGCGATCGTAGCCGCGGCCGAGTTGCCTGACGTTGCGGCGGTGGCGACGATTGGTGCGCCGGCCGACCTTCAGCATATCTTGCGGCTCTTCGGACCGAATGATCTGGACACCATCGCGAGCGAGGGCGAGGCCTCGGTGGAGATCGCCGGTAGGCCCTTCCTCATTCGCCGAGGGTTCCTTGAGGCGGTTGAGGGGATCGACGTCGAGAAGGCCATTGCCTCCCTGCGACGGCCGGTGCTGGTCATGCACTCTCCGCTGGATCAGGTGGTCGGCATCGACCACGCGTCGCGCATCTTCGTCGCGTCCAGGCACCCTAAAAGCTTCATCTCGCTCGACAACGCGGATCACCTTCTCACCGACGTCGCGGACGCGAACTACGCTGCGGCCATGGTGGCGGTTTGGGCGAGCCGCTTTCTCCCACCACTCACGGCGGATCTTCCGCAGGTCGAGGTTGCGGAGGGCGTCGTCGCCACCGAAACTCTTGCAGGGACGTTCCAGCTCAAGGTCCGCAGCGGCGAGCACACTCTGTTCGCCGACGAGCCAGCATCGGTCGGTGGCCTCGGGACCGGACTATCTCCCTACGAGCTCGTATCTGCCGGCCTCGCAGCCTGCACGGTGATGACGATGCGTCTCTATGCGAACCGCAAGGGCTTTCCGCTCGAACGGGCGAGCACGACCGTGCAGCACGAGAAGGTGCCGGACATGATGCCACCCGACCGGTTCACCCGCACCATTGTCCTCGATGGGCCGCTGAGTGATGATCAGCGCGCTCGGATCCTCGCGATCGCTGATCGGTGTCCCGTCGATCTGAGTCTCATCCGGGGTTCGGACGTGCAGACCGAGCTCTTGAGCGCCAGTCAGGCTGCGGATCCCGCGAGGCTGGCTTGACCGTGGCGCACACGGAGGAGGGCGAACGGACTGTGAGCCAATCGCCTACCGGCAATAGGGCGGCCGCGACAGAGCGAGCAATTCTCGCAGGCGGCTGCTTCTGGGGCATGGAGGATTTGCTGCGCCGAGCCAGGGGAGTCATTTCGACGCGTGTCGGTTACACAGGCGGAGAAATGCCTGATCCGACCTACGCGAGACATTACGGCCATGCGGAAGCAGTGGAAGTGACCTTCGACCCTTCCGTTCTCGCCTATCGCTCGCTCTTGGAACTCTTCTTCCAGATACATGACCCCACGACCTACGAGCAACAAGGCAGCGATGTCGGTCCGAGCTATCGATCGGCGATTTTCTACACCACCGAAGTGCAGAAGGAAGTCGCCCTCACAACCATCGCGGAAATCGAGGCATCAGGAAGCTGGCCAGGCCCGGTCGTGTCGGAGATCAACCCAGAAGAACCCTTTTGGGAGGCGGAGCCAGAGCACCAAGAATACCTGGTGCGCTATCCTGGGGGCTATAGCTGCCACTTCGTGCGCCCGACCTGGCGGTTGGACCGCTCAGACGAACGCCCAGCTGTAATACTTGACAGAAAGAGTTGATGATGACCGAAACCGTGACTAATCAGGCCGCCTGGCAGAAAGCGCCGGGGCAGCCACTGAGGATCGGTGTCACCGCTCTGCCGCATCTGGCGGCGAACGAGATATTGATCCGCAACGCGGCCATCGCGATCAACCCACTCGACTGGATTCTGCAGGACGTCGCGCTTTTGCCATGGCTCGACTATCCCGCGATTCTCGGCAGCGACGTCTCCGGTGAGGTCGCGGCGGTCGGTGGCGCGGTCGAGCGGTTCAAGGTCGGCGATCGAGTCATCGGACAGGCGGTCGGGACAACCGTAAATCAACCTGCGCAGGGTGCGTTCCAGCACCACACGATCGTGCTGGACCACATGGCGGCGCCGATCCCCAACAACATTGCCTTCGCTGATGCGGCAGTCCTCCCGCTTGGCCTTGGCACCGCCGCAAGCGGGCTCTACGGACGGACACAGTTGGCTCTCGCGCCACCGTTACACTCGCCGACCGCGCGTCCAGAGGTCGTTCTGGTCTGGGGTGGATCGTCGAGCGTTGGCTGCAACGCCATCCAGCTCGCGGTGGCGTCGGGCTACAGGTGCGTCGCCACCGCTTCGGCGCGCAACGTCGGCCTGTTGAAGGAGCTGGGTGCAAGCGAGGTTCTTGACCACTCGAGTCCAGCCATCGTGGAAGACGTGATTGAGGCAATGCGCGGGCGCAGTCTCGCTGGAACGCTTCACGCGACCGGTCACATGAAAGACTGTTTTGCCGTAGTTGCGAGATGCGAGGGCTCGCGCCGGGTGGCAGCGACGCTGGCCCCGCCCGACGAGCGTTCATTTGGAGTCGAGGCGACGCACATCTCCGGGACGAGCCTCAAGGATGACGAGGTTGGTCCAATGATCTACCGCGAATTCCTGCCGCAGGCTCTCGCGGCGCGCACGTTCGTCCCCGCCCCTCCGGCGAAGATCGTGGGCCAGGGCCTTGAAATGCTCCAGGCTGCCTTGGAAGCCCTGAAGGCGGGTGTATCCGCAGCGAAAATCGTCGTTACCCTGCCTTGAGTGACCAGCCAGGCGGTTTTTCGCGTTCGCAGTCTGAGGTGGCCCGCACTTTGCCGATTGGGAAGCTCTACCGGGAAAACGCGTTTGGGACGCGCGCTGCGCTCCTGCCGGAGCATGCGTTCCCGAAACCTGTTCCCGACTGCTTTTCCCCGAAACTACCTATCGGACATAGAGAAATGGGAATGCAGCGAGTGGTTTGAACGGCCGCTTCCGAAACCGCGTTCCGATCAATTGAGCGGCTAAAAGTGGGGCGATCACCGACATATTAGAATGAGACCGCCATGCCCGATCGGCCGGCTTGACGCGTAGCCAAAAGAATGCGGCTGATGGTAGGCTCGCTGACATTATGAAGCCCCGCCATCTGAGCAGCGTTGAGCTGCCGCAATTGCGAGTCTCCTACGCGTCGTCGTTCTTCTCGCGGTCCACACCTCGCTCATGCAATTCGGCATCGACGGGGCAGTTCGTGCAGCCCTCGTAGCAGCACAAGCGGCAGATGCGGTATGACTGCTCGAGGTTTTCCAAGCGATTTCGGAGAACGCGTTCAGCGATGTCCGATAAGGTTTTCAGTTCGTCTGGATTAAGGATCGATAGCCCTTCGGCAATCACTTGATCGCGCGAGGCCAGGACCTCGTCGCTCGCGACCTTGCCAGTTGGAGTAAGATAGAGGGATCGCGCGCGCCCGTCTGTCGAATGCTCCCTACGCTCGATCAATCCCTCGCTTACCAATCTATCCACCAGGCGAACAGTTCCAGCATGTGAAAGGCCCACCCCGATCGCAAGCATACGGATCGAGAGCCCGGGCTTGTGCGCGAGCAACGCCAGCGCTGAGGCGGCGGGTCCAGCTTCCGGCGCCCGCGATGAACTAGCGCGAACGATGTCGTCGCTGATCATGAGTGCGAACGCCCCGAAAATGTTTCGATCTCGAGGTCCATCCATTGCCACATCTATATGTGCGCGGAGCATAGACAGCAAGCCATACCGTGGTCCTCTTCCTCCGCGCGGCTTGTGGAAAATGTCCTGTTTTAGAAGGGTTTCGGAGGATTTCGACTGATCGAGCGCGCCGAAAAAAACGGGTCCGGCTCGTTAAGGCCGCGGAACCGTTGATACCTGGCGGCTATAGGGCAAGCCTTTTCGCTCGGAATCGCCGTAGGTCGCGCCCGAGAATCACTCCGCGTCAGCGCTGTCATCCAGGCCGCGCAGGTGCAGATCAGCGAGACCTAGCTTGCCCCCGGCGTCGCACTTCCATCGTGTCACCGCGCGCGATCACGATTGTATCAATCCCATTGAGGAACAGTCCGTGCTCCACGACGTCGGGGATTGCGGCGAAACGGGCGAAGACCGCGTCGCCATGCAGCTGAGCGCCTCCGGGCTCGATATCGCGACGGAGCATCCATGCCCCGCGGAGGTTCTGCAGGATTTGCACGCCCGCCGTCACGAGAGGACCACAGTCACGAGAGCACAAGCGCCCCTCTGTGGCGGACCGAAGCACGCAGCAGCACGAGGGACGCCGCTAGCAGAACTGCGTCCTTCAGTAGAAACTGCCCTGGTGCAGCCGAAATCGCAGGAAAGCCGCCGGCAGTCTGCTCCGCGACACCTGGAGTGGTGATGAAAAAGGTCAGCGTGATCAGATAGGTCGCTGCTGACATTAGTGCGCCTAGCGCAGAGAAGAGTGGACGAAATGCACCAAGGATCAGAACGAGACCGGTCGATAACTCGATAACGCCGATGAAATAGCTTTGCCCCTGCGTCCCGAACATGCCGAGCCAATTCATGATCGGGCTGTGTTCGATAAACGGGGCGATACCATAGGCCTCGTACGCTGTGAACTTCATCGCGCCGAACCACAGAAATACGATCACGAGAGCCCATCTAAGCAGGCCAAGATCCCTCCGACCGTGCTCGGGGACAAGAAAATTCAGGCTATTTGCAATCTATGGTTGGAACACTCTGATTTTCAATCAAAGTCGCCAGCTTCGGCGTTCTCGATCAAGGTTGGAATGTGAGGTCCGTACTCAACCGTTTCAGACACACTCTTGGTTGGAATTGCTGTCACTGAAGGGGCTGTCAGACGTACTCCGCTTCCCACTTTACGGGCGTGTTTTGCATACAGCGTTTTGGCCCGAATGATGTCGTAGCTGTACCCACGCCCCAACCGATTGGAGACCTTGATCAGTCCGTTCAGGCATTCTGTGTAGGCATTTGTTATTCGATTGGGCGAATCCCAATAAGCGAAGATGTCGTCATAGTGGTTATGCACAGTCTTGGCAAGACCATGAAACTTCTCCATTTCCTTCTCAGGCAAACTGTTTTCCCATGCCTCAAAGGCGAGCATTGCAGCCTTTTTGTCCGGTTCGTCGTAAATCTTAAAAAAAGATTCCTTGAAGTCATAGGCCTGAGCCAAGCCGGGAATTGTCTGTCGAACAATCAGCAGCGCTTTCTGCTCTGCGGGGCTAAGGTTGTCTGGCCGCTTCAGTACAAGCCAACGGATCGACTTTTTTACTTGGATGCGTTCATCCTTGGTCAGCGTGGATTGATACTTCTTTCTCTCTTCCTCCAAGGCTTCGGATGCCATTTTCACGACATGAAACTTGTCGATGACCAGCTTTGCATTCGGCAAATATTGGCTGAATGAGCGTTTGAAGGGACGCCACATGTCCGTACAAACCCATTCAACCCGATCCTTGTTCGGCAAGTTTTCGAAGAACGGTTTCAGATGGTCTTGAGTACGAAACTCCAATATTTGAAAGACGTTATTAGTGGCAAGGTTTGTGATGACGCAGCGGTAGGCACCAGCCAAGCTAACCTCGTCAATGCCCATGATGACTGGCGTCTCATAGCGAACGGTGCTTTCCAGCTCTTCAATCAAGTCATGAGCTATGTTCTTGATCGTGTTTACCGCTAGGCCCGTCTGTTCCGCAAGGGCGTGGAAGGTCATGCCAAGGCAGCGCTGGCGAATGGCATCGACCAGACGTTTTGTAGCACGGCGCTTTTCGTCCAGAAATGGCAGTTCCGGCGTGACGGTTTTGCCACATGTGTCGCAGCGGTAACGCGGGCGGCTGATTTCCAATCGAACGGGCTGCATCTGCATTGGCGTGTCAGCAAACACGTTTGCGCGTCGCCCATGCCGATGCAGCGGTTTTGCGCAGTCAGGGCATTGCGGCAAGTCTCCCTCAACGACCTCTGCAATGACAGTGATGCCTTTACTGCCTATGCGCAGGTCGACTGGCTTTACGCCAGGCAAGTTGAGCAGATCAAACATTTAGATCACCCAGGTCAATGTTCTTCTGGTCGCGGATCAGCTCATAAATTACATCAGTTAATCCAGCCATCGCCTGACGATCCGACTTTAGAACCAACGTGGCAAGCTTTTGATGCGAGGTCAGCGCCCGCACAACGCCCTGCTGGACAGCGCCCGGCAGATTGCCTTTCAGCGCCTGATCTCGCGTGTTGTTTTCGATTTGGGCCATCACGACATCATTCTCACGGGCAATCGCAACGATGTGATTAACGAAAGTGGCCTGATCGCGCAACGGTGTGGCATCGCCAAACAGATGATTGAGTTTGTCGATAAGCTCGCGCAGGAAGTGCGGGTTGTCGCCCTTGCCGCCGCCACCGCCAGCGCCGATCGGTTTTAGAACCAGCGGATCGTCACCCTCAGAGGGGTCGTCCTCTTTGCCCTTGATGTCGAAGCCCGTGAGCACCAACCCTTTCAAGTCGACGTTCTCCGGCGTTTCGCCACTCAAGCGTTTTTGCAGCAGCCTGGCGAAGGCCGCGAAGTTCTCCAGCTCCGGGTCACCAAAGTCGATCAACTGGGCCACGTAGGCGTAGGTACGGCAGAAGCGCCCTAAACCGGACTTGAAAGCCATCAGCGTCTTGATCTGGTCGGCATGTTCTTGCCGGTGGTGATCGGCAGACTTCATGCCCGCCTCGTCGCCTTGGGTGTGCGCCTTATCGAAGGTGGCTTCCCAAGTCGCAATCGCTTCACGCAGCATCTTCAAACGCTGATTGAACAATCGCGTCGGTTTCTCGGTCGCAGCATACAGAGCCTTGTGCTGCGGCTCCTGCGCATGGGTGATGTCACGAATGGTCTTGAAACGAGCCTCTTTGAAGCTCTCCAGGTCGCTTGCCTCGTACAACCCTTGGGCGTCGAGTTGTTCCTTGATCTCGTAAACTACATTGAGGTCTTGAACATCATCAATCTGCGCCCCGTCGTCATACATGGCAAAGGCACGGCGGACGTTGGCTGGATCATTCACGAAGTCGATGATAAAGACCTCATCCTTGCCAGGTGCCATTCGGTTGAGGCGGGAGAAGGTCTGGACGATTTCCACATCGTTGGCGATCTTCTTGTCGACGTACATTGCCACCAATTTTGGTTGGTCGAAACCTGTCTGGAACTTGTCGGCTACCAGCATTACCCGGTATTCCGGGCGATCAAAGGCAAAGCGCAAGTCTTGGCCATTCACCTCGGGATTCATGCTGTCCTCGGTGAACTCCTCGCTCTCATCCACCAAGAAAGTGTCACCAACCAGACGGTCGTCGGCGGCGTGTATCACTTGCTTGCCCGTCATCTTTCCGGAGAAGGCAATCAATGAGCGAATGCCAGAATATTCCGAGTGTTTGGCAATGTAGGCGTCAAAGCTCTTCTTGTAGCGGATCGCCGCAGCCCGTGAACTGGTGACAACCATCGCCTTGCCCTTGCCATCGAGCCGGTGCGCCACGTTCTTGCTGAAGTGCTCGATGATGAATTGCACCTTCTGGGTGACATTGGTCGGGTGCAGCGACATCCATTGTGCCAAGGCCCGTTTAGCTGCCTTGCCGCTCACCCGTTTGCTATCCTCGATCTGCTTGGCGAGGTTGAACGCCGTCTTGTAGGGCACGTAGCCCAGCAGCACATCCAGAATGAAGCCTTCCTCAATGGCTTGCCGCATCGGGTAGCGGTGGAATGCGCGGGGAAGATTACTTTTCGAGGCTGGTTGTGTCGGGTCGGTCGGTCGGCCAAAGAGCATCATCGTGGAATGCTTCGGCGTGCCGGTGAAGGCGAAATAGCTGATGTTGTCCGGACGTGCCCGCGATTTTTGAAGCTGCTCAAGCAGCTCTTCCACCGTCAGCGTGCTCATCTTGCCATTGCCGCTCATGGCCAGCGCCGTCTGTAGCTTGGCGGCGGTCGAGCCGGTTTGTGAGTTATGTGCTTCGTCGATGATGACCGCGAAATTTTTACCCTTCAGCGTCTTGTCCGTCACGATGGCTTCCATCGCAAAGGGGAAGGTCTGAATGGTCACGACGATAATGGGCGTGCCCGCCAGCAAGGCATCCGCCAACTGCTGGCTCTTCGACTTCGAGGACTTCTGGCGATCAATCGCAGCGATCACGCCGAACTGATGGTCGAGCTGCTTCACCGCATCCTGAAGCTGCCCATCCAGCACATTGCGATCCGTCACGATGATGACGCTGTTGAAGATCGATTCACCATTGTCACGACGCAATTTCACCAGATCGTGCGCCGTCCATGAAATCGTGCTGGTCTTGCCGGAGCCCGCGCTGTGATCAGCCAGATACGACAAGCCGGGGCCGTTTTTCTTGGCATCGGCGATCATCTCATTGACCGCCGACCATTGGTGGAAGCGCGGGAAGATCAGCGTTTCCTTCTTCGACCAGTTGCCTTTCAGGTCAACCACATCCTTCTTTTCGACATAGACGAAGCTGTGGAAGATGCGCAGCCACGCATCCGGCTGACAGACCTGCTCCCAGAAGTAAGCAACAGGATATTCCTGTGTGCCATCGGGCTTTCTCTCACCCTCGGGGTTGCCTGCGTGGCCTTTGTCTCCCTTGTTGAATGGCAGAAAGAAGGTGTTTTCCCCGTCGAGCTTGGTGGCCATCTGGATGTCGGAGTCAGACATCGCAAAATGCACGACAGCCCCGCGCTTAAACGTCAGCAGCGGTTCCTTGCGTTTGGTCTTGGAGTCGTAGGGCAGCCGGTCGGTGCGGTACTGATCCATCGCCGCTTCTGCCGACTGGGTAAAGTCGGTCTTGAGTTCAACGGTCGCCACCGGAATGCCGTTGATGAACAGCACCAGATCAATCGCCAGCTTGCGTGATGGGTGGTACTGAAGCTGCGGCACCACACGCAGGATATTGGCGGCATAGCGCTTCAGCACGTCGGCGTTACGCATGTCTTCAGGCGCGGCTTCAGAGAGATCAAGATGCCCACACCCGGCAATGGAGAAGCCTTGACGCAGCACTTGAACCGCCCCATGCGTTTCCAGCGCCTTGGTCAGCCGATCCATCAGGATGTCGAGCGCACGATCACCATTGTCCTTCTTGAGCTTGGCCCACTTCTCGCCTTGGCCGGAGCCTTCCAGCCAGGCGATCAAGTCCTCCGCATACAAAGCCCGTTCGGTGTCGTATTGGGCGGTTTCGCCCACCTTCCAACCTTGCGCCGCCAGTTTGGAAACGATGTAGCTCTCGAAGTGCTTTTCTTGGTGTGCGGTGTCGCTCATGCGGACTCCCGAAGGTCGATTTGGCCGGTGACGGCAGCAGTAATGAAGGCAGCGCGGCGTTCTTTGAGAAGATCGATGCTGTGCTGGGTTTTCAAGGAAACTATTTCGAGCTTTTCAACTTGAGCCTTAAGCCATGCAACAGCAGCCAATTGCTCATCCATCGGCGGTAAAAACACTCGAAGGTCAGCCAATGACTCTCGATTGATTTTTGGCATCGCCACTCGGTCTGACTCCAAAATTGCCCACGACGTAAAAGGCGGCGAGAGCATCAAATAGAAAAGCCATTCTGGATATGTGCGGTCGGTGCAATCCATTGGATACATGTCTGCACTACAGAGGCAGTCACATGGAGCAATAGCGACCTTGGCGAGCGCGGGCCGAATTTTTGAGTAAATAACTGCGCCTTTTTTGCATGTGTATTTCCCACTCTCCGCATTTTGAAAAACGGCGGTTTCCAGCCCCAGAATCTTCCCGGTTCCAGACTCAATATGGTTTGGCGCAATCAAAACCATCTCCCTGTAAGGATGGGCTTTTGGATCAACCAATCCCTCGGTCACGCGAGCAACATGGTTAAACTTGATTGCCACCCAATGCTCCGGCACCTCCCCAATCCACTCCACCCCAGAAGCCTTCATCTTCGCCTTGGGGTTCAGCCCCTTGGTGACGGCATGCGTGATGAGCGCCTGGCGCTTTTCCTTCAGCAGTTCGATGAAGCGGGTTTTCTTGGCAATCAAGGCGTCGAAGCGGGCGGTTTCGCGGTCGAGGCAGGCAGCTATGAAGCCTTGATCTTGTGGCGGTGGCAGGCAGACACGAACATCTCCAATCGTATCTTGGCCGAGACCGTAACGAGTAATACCAGGCGCACCCACGAAGAAGTGGGCTTGAGTTGGATGCGACTGGAGAATCCGATGCAAGAGGCGCGACGTGTCGGCGCTGGCCGTCCGAATCATGGTCAGGTGGTAGCCACAAACAACACCAGGGACATCTTCTGCAACGAGGGAAGGAATACCAATGTCGGAAGGGTCTTCCGAGTCCTTGGTGATGATTACATCCCCTTTTTTTAGGGTGAACTGCTCAATCTCGGACGAGCTGGCAGTTGCCTGCATAAACGGCAAATCCGCCGTGATGAATTCGTTGTAATAGACATCGGTGTAGTTGCAAAGGCTGACAGCAGCTTGTCCGTCGTAGGATTTCTTGTCCACATTGCTGTTTGTGAACGAAGCAACATGACGCAGGCGCTTTATCTCCCAATGCTCCGGCACCTGACCGATCCACTCCACGTTGGAATCCCTATAAGCCGGGTAAGGCTTGTAGTGGCTCATGCTTGCTCTCCATCCGACGCAGCCAGGGCGGTGCGTTCCCGTGCGTGCTCGATGGCACGATGCAGACGCTCCCGCAGTACCGCAACGGGCGGCAATTCGACCAGGTATTCCGCGACCCGAATGGAGGCCTCATCCAGTTGCAGCAGTTCTACCTGCTCGGCATCGGCACTCGCGCACAAAATGAGACCAATCGGAGGTTCTTCGCCGACAGTGCGTTCGTGCTTGTCCAGCCAGCGCAGATAAAGCTCCATCTGGCCTTTGTGGCTGGGCTGGAATTTCTCCAGCTTCAGTTCAATGGCCACCAGGCGGCGCAGATGGCGGTGATAGAACAGGAGGTCGAGGTAAAAATCATCTCCGCCGACGCTCATGCGCTTTTGCCGTTCAACAAAACAGAATCCGCTGCCCATTTCGAGCAGGAAGGACTCCATTTCGCGCAGGATGGCCGCCTCCAAGTCTTTTTCGCTGTAAGCGCCAGAGAGGCCAAGGAAATCGAGCAGATATGGATCACGGAACACCATATCCGGCGTCATCTGCCCGTCGCGCAAGGTGGCCAATTCCTGTCGGACAACTTCCTCGCTGTTTTTCGACAGGACCGTGCGCTCGAAAAGCATGCCGTTGATCTTCTGCCGCAAGGTACGAACACTCCAGCGCTCCACACGGCACATTTCGGCGTAGAACTCGCGGGCGAGCGGGTCTTTCAGCGGCAATAAGGCAATGAAGTGCGTCCAGGTCAATTCTCGTATCAGCGATACGACAATCCCTTCATCGGGGAACACTTCGGCGAACTGGATCATTCTGCGGAGATTTTTCTCTCCAAAACCGTTGCCGTAGTCCTGCTCCAATTGTCGTGCCAGCGATACGACAATCTGGCTACCGTAGGCAGCACGCTCACCGCCAAGAATTTCAACGCCAATTCGCTTGCCGATTTTCCAGTAGGTAAGCGTCAAGGCGCTGTTGGCGATCTGGGCAACTTGCCGCCTGGCATCGTCTATCAAGCCACGGATTTCTGACAGGAGAGCGTCCGGTGCGTGGGTTAATTGGCTCATTCTGTGGCTACCTCAGCGAGAAGTGCGGCAATCTCCGACTCAACCTGTTTCAGTTCGGCATCGATGTCATTCAGCTTGCGCGGCGGCACATATTTGTAGAAGAAGCGGTTGAAGTTGATTTCGTAACCCACGCGGCCAACTTTCTTGTCCTTCTCGTCGCAAAAGGACTCATCAATATAGGCATCCGGCAGATGTGGCAGCACCTCACGAGCAAGGTAGTCGCGGATGTCTTCGGTCAGCGGCACATTCTCGTAGTCGGTCAGTTCAGGATCGGAGATCACTACACCATTCGCATCGAGTACCGCCTCACCCTGCGGAACGCGCTGACCAAATGAATTCACCAAGGATTTCACGAAGGGTTTGCCTGCCTTGATAACCGTGCCAGCAGCCAGCACCGAACGCACCATTTCATCGGCGAAGGTTTCTGCCCAACCAACGAGTTGGGTCGTGCCCAAGTGCAGATGCAATGCGTCCAGCCAGATTTGTTGGTGCTCTGCCGATAACTTTTGCCACGCCTTTTCGTCTTGCAGCTTGGCCAGCCCTTTGTCGTCGATGACCAGCGACATGCGCAGCGGACGCAAGACCTTGATGCGGCGATAGCCAAAGCTGCGGTAATCGATCATCCGGGAGACTTCGCTGTTCTCGGCAGCGGCATAGATGTCGACGATTTGGCTGCGATGATCATCATCAACGCTGCGGCGCTTGTTGCCTTCGTTCTTGATCGACGACCAGAAACTTGTGGCATTGATCAGTTGCACCTTCTTTTCCCGGTGCGCAGCCTTTTTGTTCGAGAGGATCCAGAGGTAAGTGCCGATGCCTGTGCGGAAGAAGATTTCCGTGGGCAGCGCCACGATGGCTTCAACCAGATCGTTTTCAAGCAGCCAGCGACGAATTTCAGATTCTCCTGACGATGCGCCACCATTAAACAAGGGCGAACCGGACAACACGATAGCGGCGCGGCCACCGCCGTTCTCCGGCAACTCCAGCTTGCTGGCTAGGTGCAGCAGGAACAGCATGGAGCCGTCGTTGATGCGCGGCAGGCCTGGGCCAAAACGACCGTCGTATTTCTTTTCTTTGTGCTCGGTGTTTACGACGTCGGAATCTTTCTCCCATTTCTTGCCAAAAGGAGGATTCGAGAGGCAGTAATGGAAACGCTCGTTGGCGAACTGGTCATTGGAGAGAGTGCTGCCCAGCCGGATATTCTTCGACAGGTCGCGGCCAGGATCAGATTCCAGCGTGCGAAGCAACATGCTGGTCAGGCAGACGGCATGAGTTTCAGGCTCAAGCTCTTGTCCGTGCGGAACAAGCACAGGCGGAACTTTGAAGCGATTGCTGTATTCAGCGACGTGGTTCATGGCATCGGTCAGGAAGCCGCCTGTGCCACAGGTCGGGTCATACAGGGTGCGGATCAAACCGGGATTGGACTCGAAGAGCGCATCATCGGGATCAAGAAGCAGAGCCGTGGCCAGATGCACCACATCGCGGGGCGTCATGAAGTCCTCAGCCCCTTCATTCACCTCAGCACCAAAGCGGCGAATGAGGTGTTCGTACAGATTGCTCATGACCCGATCCGATACGACCTCTGGATGAAGATCAACGCCTGCAAAATTCTTGCAAATCTTGAATAGCACACCGGCCTTGTCGAGCCGGATAACAGTATTCGAGAAATCGAATTGCTCGAAGATAATCCGAGCATTGTCGGAGAAGTGGGCGATGTAGTCTTGGAGGTTCTGGCGGGTCTTGGTGCTGCCCAAATTACCCAGCGCGTATTCAGATGTGTTGTAGAACGGGTAGCGAGTGGCTTGACGCAGGATCAGGTCAATGTCGATCCCGGATGCCTTATGAGCAGCATGAGAGTCACAGACTTCCTTGCGGGTCGGCTCCAAAACGCACTCAAGGCGGCGCAGCAGCGTGAACGGCAATATGATTTTGCCAAAGTCGGTGTGCTTGAAATCACCCCAAAGGTCTTCAGCATTTTTCCAGATGAAATCTGCCAGTGATGCGCCTGAGCCTGTATGTTCTGCCATGCGGTTCTCCAACCATAGTTTGCATAAAACAGACTATCATGGTTGCAGGACAAATCAACCGCGTATTGCACAAAACTGACTAATGTCTATTTTTTGGGATATCGCCGATTCAACCCTAGGATGCAAATAGCCATTTTTTTTTACTCAATCACATCACCCTTTTATTTTTTCCATAGTGGTTTGAAGGCCAACGGTATGAAAACGTTCGGTTTCTTACGCAAAAACGGCGTAGCAGGGTTAATTCAGGTAGTTACTGACACCTTTCTGCTAAAAAAGCCTTGGCGTAGGATCTTTTCCCTTTTCCAAGCGGCCTCCTAAATCCGCACAAATTAGTTATTTATTCGACCATGATAGTGGGGCAATCCTTTATTTTTCAAGGGGAAAAATTAAAAAACATTAACAACAGAAAGGTTTCTGCTTTTTTTAAATAAAAACAGCAGGTTATCTTCTTATCGTGGTTTTTTACATCATTGGACCTCAAACCCCGCAGCAGCTCGACCAGATGGCCAAGTTCAGATCTGGACGCCAGAAGGAAATCGACCAGGTGGCCAACTCACCAGGCACCGGCAGCAGCTCGACCAGGTGGCCAAGTTCAGATCTGGACGCCAGAAGGAAATCGACCAGGTGGCCAACTCACCAGGCACCGGCAGCAGCTCGACCAGGTGGCCAACTCACCAGGCACCGGCAGCAGCTCGACCAGATGGCCAACTCACCAGGCATCGGCAGCAGCTCGACCAGGTGGCCAACTCACCAGGCACCGGCAGCAGCTCGACCAGATGGCCAACTCACCAGGCATCGGCAGCAGCTCGACCAGGTGGCCGATTTCGTACGTACGAAATCAGGCGACGCTATGCGAAATCTTGGCGGCAATCCCCCGCGACTACGGGGTCTGACGCTCAGTGGAACGAAAACTCACGTTAAGCAACGTTTTCTACCTCTGACGCCTCTTTTAATGGTCTCAGATGTCCTTTGGTCACCAGTTCTGCCAGCGTGAAGGAATAATGGCCGAGCATATTGATATGTCCGTGGCAAAGCGGGGAGAGGCGTGCGATATCTTCATCATTCAGTGTTTCACCTTGCGCCCGGAGATGATCCAGGGCTGCCTGCATATACATAGTGTTCCATAACACGACGGCGTTAGTGACCAGCCCCAGTGCGCCCAGTTGATCTTCCTGACCGTCGGTATATCGTTTTCTTATCTCACCTTTTTGACCGTGACAGATGGCTCTGGCAACGGCATGGCGGCTTTCTCCCCGATTAAGCTGGGTCAGAATGCGCCGGCGGTAATCTTCATCATCAATATAATTAAGCAGATACAGCGTTTTGTTGATGCGCCCCACTTCAATGATTGCCTGAGTCAGTCCGGAAGGACGTTCACTTTTCAGCAATGAACGGACCAGCACTGAAGCCTGTACTTTGCCCAGTTTCAGGGAGCCAGCGGTCCGGATCATTTCGTCCCACTGAAGGACTATTTTTCGGGGATCTGATTGCCCTCTGGCAATATCATTCAGCACGCCATAGTTGGCATCATGGCCCATTCGCCAGAAAACCGAAGCACCGGCATCAGCCAGGCGTGGAGAAAACTGGTATCCCAGCAGCCAGAAAAGGCCAAAGACAAGTTCGCTGGTACCTGCTGTATCGGTCATAATTTCGGTTGGATTCAGCCCGGTCTCCTGTTCCAGAAGGCCTTCCAGCACAAAGATAGAGTCCCTCAGCGTCCCCGGTATAACGATGCCATGAAAGCCGGAATACTGATCGGACACAAAGTTGTACCAGGTGATCCCTCTGTTATTACCAAAGTATTTGCGGTTCGGTCCGGCATTGATTGTTCTGACTGGCGTAACAAAGCGCATTCCATCTGCAGATGCCACTTCTCCGCCACCCCATATCTGTGCCAGTGGCAGCGTTGCCTGAAAATCAACCAGTCTGGCATTAGCGCTGGTGATAGTTTCAGCCCGCAGATAGTTCGCTTTTGTCCAGTTCAGCCGGTGTCGGGTCAGTGCAGGAACATTTGATCTGATCAGTGGTTCCAGACCGATATTGCAGGCTTCAGCCATCAGCACGGCGCTGATGCTGACGGGCAGATCATCAACTCTGGCACTGGCTTCACTAGCATGGAAAAACTCATCAGCAAATCCGGTATGGGCGTTAATTTCGAGCAGCAACTCTGTTAAATCCACCGGAGGGAGCAGATCACTGATCATTTTGCTCAGTCGTTTCAGACTGTCCGGCTCATCAAGACTGGCGAGGGGAGAAATTGTCAACCGGGGCTTCGGGCCAGAAACATCGAGTTCGACAGCCTCATTTTCGCCAAGACGTGCAGCAACCTGTCTGTAACGACTATCAAGCTGATGACCCAGAGATTTTATTGCTTCCTGCGGGTCTGTCGGGTGTCCCAGAGAACGATAAACCTTAATCCGGTTTGCCTGCCAGTCAGCACCCTGTAGTAATCTTGCTCGGGGATCTCCCCACCGGTTACTGCCGGTAACGTAGACATCCCTCCGCCTCAGACTATCCTGCAGTTTACTGAGAAAGCAGAGCGTGTATCCCCTGCGGGTGATATGTTTTTCCTTGTTAATCACCAGCCGTTTCCATGACCGACTGATAATTTCCGTTGGTGCGTCGTCAAAAAACTGCCGCCGTGAGCTGAACTCCCGGCTGAGGTAGTCACAGGCATTCAGAGTGGTAACCCCGGCAGGTGCGGATGAAAATTTAACGGTATTCAGCAGATGGGGCAGGAAACGACGAACGCGCCCGTACTGCTCCACCATTTCTTCATGAAAATTATCGTCTGAGGGCCGGGAAATTTCACGGACAAGCGTGATGATTTCAGCCAGCTTTTGCCTGGGGATGTAGCTGAACACCTCAGCACGAATCGATTCGTCCGGTGTTTCTTCTTTCAGCAGGTACGAACATGCGCTGGCGAGCGCCAATGCAGATTTATCCAGATCCTTCAGCGAGCGGAGCCGTTTTTTCTGCCCAATCTTTCTGGCGTCACGGATGATAACGGCCAGCATGGCGTCCAGAACGTCCAGTGCATCATCCAACGCCAGCGTTTCCCATGCAAGGACAAAGGCAACCAGAACCGCCATCCTTTTCTGCGGTGACATCCTGGCAATATTGAACACCGAAGTCATACCAGCATAACGTGCGAGATTTTTCAGGCGCACAGCCGGGAGTGTACTCAGGTTGTCAGCATGCAAGCCAAAATCGTTCAGAGTTTTCCAGCGTTCAATTGCTTCATTAAACGCCGGACCACTGATGGTCACAGGGCCTTTTTTCAGTGATTCCAGTAAAGACAGGCGGCTGCAATCAGTTGGCCCCAGCAGCATCTCCAGCTGTGAACGTTGTTCGGCTGACGGTATCAGTGCCAGTTTGTTCCACAGGCGCAACGTCGCCTTTTCCCTTACCTCTGAAATCAACCGGGTCAGCGTAGTGGCTCCGGGGAGAATAATACGATGTTGCATAAGCCACCCTGTCGCCAGATCGAAAAGCAGGCCAGGACGTTCGTTGCTTATCCAGCTCCGGGTATATAAAAGACGGGTAAGGCGAAATGTCCAGGGCCAGGCAAATTCACGATACTGATAGTGCTGACGTATCAGCGCTGCATGCTCACGGCGGGTATTTTCCCTCTGACCGTATTCTGCAAGAACGGTGATATCACGAATCCCGAGCTGTCTGGCGGTAAAATGCCGGACGCCGGAAGGAATATGATTCATATCGGTGAGGAAGGTGCCCAGAAAACGGACACATCCAATTTGCAGGGCAATGCCCAGACGGTTGTGATCACCTCTGCTTTTTCCGATAAATTCCTTGTCTGCTTCATCAAGATGAAAATATCGTGCCAGCTGAAGCTCATCCGGTTCACCGGTGAATCTGCCATAGCTTTCAGTCTGCTCAGTGGTCAGAAAGTCAACGGGCATATCGGCCTCCCTGCCTGACGGGCATTTAGTAACATTTTTGCAACCGTCCGAAATGTTATAAATTCTCGAACACACTAAAATGGTGTTGTCTAGGTGTCTATTAAATCGATTTTTTGTTATAACAGACACCCACTGTCCGATATTTGATTTAGGATACATTTTTATGCGACTTTTTGGTTACGCACGGGTATCAACAAGCCAGCAGTCCCTCGATATTCAGATCAAGGGGCTTAAAGAGGCGGGGGTGAAAGCCAGTCGCATATTTACCGACAAAGCATCCGGCAGTTCTACCGACAGGAAAGGACTGGATCTGCTGCGAATGAAGGTGGAGGAAGGTGACGTCATCCTGGTGAAGAAACTCGACCGGCTTGGCCGCGACACTGCCGATATGATCCAACTGATAAAAGAATTCGACGCTCAGGGAGTCGCGGTCCGATTCATAGACGACGGGATCAGCACCGACGGTGAAATGGGGAAAATGGTTGTGACCATTCTTTCAGCTGTAGCCCAGGCCGAACGCAGGAGGATTCTGGAGCGTACGAACGAAGGACGGCAGGAGGCCAGGCTGAAAGGTATCCGGTTTGGCCGAAAGCGCATCATCGACAGAAATAGTGTACTGGCACTTCATCAGCAGGGAACTGGTGCAACAGATATTGCCCGCCGGCTCAGTATTGCCCGTTCCACTGTTTATAAAATTCTGGAAGATGAGAGCCGGGTTAATCTGAGCAAAATTTGAGGACGAACATGAGTGATGTAAAGGCATTCAACAATTGCATGAGTGTGTTCTGGCGACAGCATGAAGCCGAATTCTCTCGCTTTCTGACATCGAAGACAGGTGATAGCGAAAAAGCAGCAGACCCGGAGAAGACGAAGGTGATTATCGTGACGCTTGCCGAAACGACACCTGTACTGGAAGCCGCTAACCTGCAGCAGGATCTACGCCGAGCTGGCATCGAGCCGTGGGCATGGGTCGTTAATAACAGCCTGGCAGCTGCTCAACCGTCTTCGCCTTTCCTGAAGATCAGGGCGAACCGCGAGCTGCCTCTCATCTCTGATGTGGAAGAGCAGTATGCAAAGCGTATTGCATTAACAGCGCTACAGAGCGAAGAGCCGGTTGGTATTGACCTGCTGGAAGAAATGGCGAAGTAATAATGAAGGGGGCAAATGCCCCCTTCGTCTTTATTTCAGTCTTTTACCTGAATCATCAACGACTTTTTCACCGTCTTCCTTGGTGAAAGCCGCTTTCTGGGCATCTGGAAGGATATCGAGAACAACCTCTGAAGGACGGCAAAGTTTAGTTCCCAGTGGCGTCACTACGATCGGACGGTTGATCAGAATCGGATGCTGTAGCATAAAGTCGATGAGCTGGTCGTCAGTAAATTTATCTTCTGCAAGACCCAGTTCCTCATACGGCTCGACGTTCTTACGCAGCAAAGCCCGGACGGAAATGCCCATATCCGCAATGAGTTTGAGCAGCTCATCGCGTGAAGGTGGAGTCTCAAGGTAAAGAATAACGGTCGGCTCGATACCGCTGTTGCGGATCATCTCCAGCGTATTACGCGACGTGCCGCAGGCTGGGTTGTGATAAATGGTGATGTTGCTCATATCAGTATCTCATTACAAAGTGAAAGAGAGACGTAGCGCCAGCGCGGCCAGCGTTACAAACAGCACAGGCAGAGTCATGACGATCCCGGTGCGGAAATAGTATCCCCATGTGATGGTCATGTTCTTCTGTGAAAGGACATGCAGCCAGAGCAACGTTGCCAGGCTACCAATAGGTGTAATTTTCGGTCCAAGATCGCAGCCAATCACGTTGGCAAAAATCATCGCCTCTTTGATAACGCCTGTTGCAGTGCTGCCATCAATAGAGAGAGCACCAACCAGCACGGTAGGCATATTGTTCATGATGGAAGAGAGGAAAGCCGTCAGGAAGCCAGTACCAAACGTCGCGGCCCAAAGTCCTTTATCTGCCAGCACGTTCAACACACCGGAGAGGTATTCTGTTAGTCCGGCATTACGCAGACCATAGACCACCAGATACATTCCCAGAGAGAATATGACGATCTGCCATGGCGCACCGCGAAGCACTTTGCCAGTGTTAATGGCATGGCCTCGCTTCGCCACCGCAAACAGAATGACAGCCCCTACAGCAGCAATCGCACTGACCGGGATACCCAACGGCTCAAGGACGAAAAAGCCAACCAGAAGAAGGATCAACACTATCCAGCCGGTTCTGAAGGTTGCCAGATCTTTAATCGCTTTTGCCGGTGCTTTCAGGAGAGCCAGGTCGTAAGTTGGCGGAATATCTTTGCGGAAGAACAGATGCAGCATCACCAGCGTGGCGATAATGGCTGCGATATCCACCGGCACCATTACCGACGCATACTCAGTGAAACCCAGCCCAAAGAAGTCTGCAGAAACGATGTTAACCAGGTTGGACACGATAAGCGGCAGACTGGCCGTATCGGCAATAAACCCGGCGGCCATGACAAATGCCAGCGTAGTGCCTTTGCTGAAACCTAATGCAAGCAGCATGGCGATAACAATTGGCGTCAGAATCAATGCCGCACCATCGTTGGCAAACAGTGCCGCCACCGCTGCGCCGAGCAAAACGATATAGGTAAACAGCAAACGCCCGCGACCGTTACCCCAACGTGAAACGTGCAGCGCCGCCCATTCGAAAAAGCCCGATTCATCGAGCAGAAGGCTGATAATAATCACGGCAATAAAGGTCGCCGTCGCATTCCAGACAATATTCCACACTACAGGGATATCACCAAAATGGACTACGCCAGAGATCAGCGCCAGTACCGCGCCCAGCGTCGCACTCCAGCCGATCCCTAATCCCTTCGGTTGCCAGATAACCAAAACGATGGTCAGGACAAAAATAGCGCCTGCCAGTAACATAAATCCTCCAGACAGGACGGCTTTGCCGCCCTGTATATACAAAAAAATTAAACAACCAGCTCTCTGAGTTTCTCGATGCCAGTGGGCTCTGCAGCCATTACCGGTACTAACGCTATGCGGCTTGCATGCTGGTTTTTCACAACCTCGATTTGAGGACGCTCTTGTAGGGCGCGCTGGCAAAGCAGCGGCGATTGCGTCTGTGCAATCGAAAGGCTGTTATTGATAATCCAGCCCCAGGGATGAATCCCCGCACGTTCAAGATCGGACTGCAGGTTTGCCGCTTCCAGTACAGGTGTGGTTTCAGGCAGAGTGACCAGCAAAACTTTGGTACGTTCCTGGTCCTGAAGCTGCATCATCGGAGTGGTAAAATGACCTTTATCCCCCATCTTCCTGGCAATCTCACGGTGATAAGCCCCGGTAGCATCAAGCAGTAATAGCGTATGCCCGGTAGGTGCCGTATCCATGACCACAAACCGTTTGCCAGCTTCACGAATTACGCGTGAAAACGCCTGGAACACCGCAATCTCTTCTGTGCAAGGAGAACGTAAATCCTCTTCGAGCAGCCGTTTCCCAGCCTCATCCAGATCCCTGCCTTTCGTCTCAAGAACATGCTGACGATAGCGTTCAGTTTCATCGTGAGGGTTGATTCGGCTGACCTGCAGATTTTTGAGGCTGCCATTGAGCGTTGTACTGAGATGTGCAGCAGGATCTGAGGTGGTGAGATGCACATCAAAACCCTTATCCGCCAGACTGACGGCGATAGCCGCAGCCATTGTGGTTTTGCCCACACCACCTTTGCCCATCAGCATAATCAAACCGTGTTCACTGCGGGCGATATCATCAACCAGGACAGACAACGACATATTCTCTGGCTTGTTCTGTGGGCTTTGTTCAGGAAGCGATGTTATCTCAGCGTGTTCGTTGAGCAGGCCTTTCAATGCGGATACACCAACCATGTTCAGCGGCTGCAGGTATAAGTTGTCTGTCGGCAAATCAGATAACCCGGCAGGAAGATTTGCCAGCGCCTCTTGCTCCCGTTGCCATATTGCAGCGGCCAGTGCATCACGTTCTGCTTCGCTCGCAGGCAGGACACCGTTAATGACTAAATACTGATTTTTAAGGCCAATAGCTGATAATTCGTCATGAGTACGAGCGACTTCCTGCAGTGTTGATTTTTGCAATCGCGCGACCAGCACAAGGCGAGTTCGTTCAGGATCGGATAATGCCTCAACCGCATGAGCATATTGCTCGCGTTGTTTTTCCAGCCCAGCCATTGGACCAAGACAGGAAGCACCATCCGGGTTACTTTCGATGAAGCTGCTCCAGGCTCCGGGAAGCTGAAGAAGGCGAATAGTGTGGCCAGTTGGGGCAGTATCAAAAATGATGTGATCAAAGCGGGTCAGCAGAGAAGCGTCAGTCAGTAAGCCAGTAAACTCGTCGAATGCAGCGATCTCTGTCGTACAAGCTCCTGAAAGCTGTTCACTGATGCTGTTAACAACGTCATCAGGCAAAAGACCTTTAATAGGGTCAACGATTCTGGCGCGGTATTGCTGGGCGGCGTCCTGCGGGTCAATCTCCAGAGCCGAAAGACCAGACACAGCAGTCACGGGCTGGATAGTGTTACCGATAGTCTGATCGAATACCTGACCGACATTGGAAGCCGGGTCGGTACTGACAAGCAGAACACGCTTTCCCAGTTCAGCCAGACGTATAGCCGTTGCGCAGGAAATCGAAGTTTTGCCTACACCTCCCTTACCGGTGAAAAACAGGTAAGACGGGATATTCTCTAAGAATTTCATATGTCCTCCTGACATACTCAACAACAGGAAGTTTTACCACCACAGCAACTGGTGGAAGCTAAACCCACCTTTTCCAGCGGTATACCAAACCAGCGAGCCAGTTCAGCGCGTTTTGGGTATCGCCCGGCCATCACCGTTTCACCATCAAGCAACAGCAGCGGAAGCCCTTCAGCTCCAGAAGCCTCAAGGAATGCTTTCGCTTTTTCGTTCTCAACGAAGCTCATAGGCTGCTGCGCCAGGTTATAACGTTCGATCTGAACCCCACGCCCTTTCAGCCATTGCACATCAGCAGAAAAATTGACCAAAACCTGATCGACATCTGAACCACAAACGCCGGTACTGCAGCACATCGCCGGATCAAACACCGTTAACATTTTCATCTTTAACACCTCATATTCGTAAAAACATATATGTACAGGCAAAATTTTTAGATACAAACAGCCTTACCGCTGCCAGAGCAGTTGGCCGATGCCAGCTTACGGGCGATGGCCTGTACGTCGTCCTGTTGACTTAACCAGGCCTGCTCAATCACCAGGGCAGCCCAGGAAGGAATATGCGGGGATAAGCGATAATGAACCCATTTCCCCTGCTTGCGATCCAGCAACAGGCCACTTTCCCGAAGCATCGCCAGATGGCGGGAGGTCTTGGGTTGTGATTGTTCCAGCGCTGTGCAGAGATCGCATACGCACAGCTCCCCCATCTCCCTGAGCAGTAGCACGATACCCAGGCGGGTTTCATCAGATAGTATTTTGAAAAGTTGTAGGGATGCAATTTCTGGCATTATGTACTCCTGCTATGAATGGGTATTGTCTCTCCACCAAAACAAGAAGTCAAAATCATATGTGTTTTCTCGCATGTGAGTGCAGGTGTCACTATGCGGTTGAAAAACGACCTGATGTGCGATCGTTACGTTAGTTGGGTAGGTAAAAAAGTCATTTGAGGCTAAAACATTGCTTAGTGCGGGCTTTCAGTTCATAGAGAAGAATGAATAATATCAATTATAACAATTGGTTATTTCCTTAGCGTACGTTTTCGTTCCATTGGCCCTCAGACCCCGTGTAAGTGAACTGTAGCTGCCATGTTTTACGGCAGTGAGAGCAGAGATAGCGCTGATGTCCGGCAGTACTTTTACCGTTACGCACCACGCCTTCAGTAGCTGAGCAGGAGGGACAACTGATGGAGATGGAAGCCACGGGAGCACCTCAAAAACACCATCGTACACTAAATCAGTAAGTTGGCAGCATTACCCATTTTTTTCATTTCCTGAATTTCGGCCGTGATAGCAAAAATCGATGTGCGGAAGCTGCACGTTATCAGCAATCGGTATACGCAGCACATAATCTTAATCTGAGGCAGCATCTTGCAAGGCTGGGCAGGAAGTCGCTGTCGTTCTCAAAATCGGTGGAACTGCATGACAAAGTCATTGGACATTATCTGACGATAAATCATTACCCATAAATTGGAGTCATGACCGTCAGACGGGAGTCTTCACTTCACTTCACTTAATGCCTGCGCAATCTGCTTAAAGCGCTCGAAGCGTTTTCTCAGCATTACGTGTTTAGCCGGGTTTGGCTCCAGGCGAAGGGTGGGCGGCTGGCAGTGCTTCATTGCCGTCTGGAAATCGCTGTATTCACCGGCCCCCACCGCCGCACAAATCGCTGCCGCGCGGCAGCCGGACTGCTTCACGTCGACGATTTCCAGCGGCAGGTTGCTGGCGTCGCAAAACATTTGCATCCAGATATTCGAATGAGTTGGCCCGCCGGTAAAGCGGATGAAGTCGCTGCCTGTGCCCAGATCTTGCACGCGATCCTGATGCAGCAGATGTGAGAAGACGATGCCCTGATAGATGGCGTAGATAATGTCTTCCCGGCTGTGGTGGCCGCTTAAGCCAAGGAAGCCACCGTGCAGGCTATCGTGGAAGTTGGAGCCGTACAGCCACGGATAAAACAGGATGTTGAGATCCTTTTCGTAGCCGTCTTTCGCCCACTGGTTAAGCTGGCGATAGCTGTCCGGCAGATCCGGGAAGAACTGCTGCACAAACCAGGCGAGGTTGCTGGCCGAGGTCGGACTGCCTTCATGAACAAAGAAAGTGCCGGGAATGCAGTATTTCCCCCACACGTAGGGATAGTCAGACGGTTCAATACAGTCGAAAACGCGAGTGGCAATACTCCAGGTGCCTGCTACGGCGCTCAGGCAGGAACTGTCGTGTACGCCCGAGGCCAACGCTGCGCCGACAACGTCAAACAGCCCGCCGAACACCGGCGTTCCGGCTTTTAAACCGCACCGCACGGCGGCCTGTTCGGTGACGTATCCGGCGCATTCGGCGGAACCGATCACCGGCGGCGCTTTCTCCGCCATCTCTGCAATACCGAAGATGTTAAACAGAGTAGGGTCGAATGCCCCCTGCTGCTGGTTAAACAAATTGCTGCCGGAGATATTGGTTTCTTCGCAGGCGAACTTGCCGGTCAGGCAGTAGCGGATATAGTCGTGGACCATCAGAATATAGCCCGTGCGCTGATAGCTGTCCGGCTCATGCTCCTTCAGCCAGCCGAGCAGCGCCGCCGGATGCGACGGCCACAGCTGTTGCAGGCTGCGCCCGTAAGCTTCGGCGTCGCGGCCTTCACTTTTCCAGCGGCTGACCAGTGGCTGTGTGCGTGAGTCGGAGGAGACGATGCCGTTACGCACCGGCTGGCCCTGCTTATCCACCAGGTACAGACCCTTACCGTGGGCGGAAAAGCTCACGCCGTGAATCGCATCTGCCGCAATACCGCTGTCTTTCAACACCTGGCGAATCACCTGGCTGGTGGCGGACCACAGCTCTGCCATATCGCGTTCGCAGAACCCCATCTGTTCACTGAGCAGCGGTACTGCCAGCTCAACGACTTTGATCTCCAGACCGTCCGCGGTGTAAATCCCCGCTTTGGTTACCGTCCCACCTAAATCAACTCCCATAAAGTAGTGGCTCATACTGCCTCCGGGCTGAGCAGCGCGGCGCGAGTTTCACCCCAGCCGGCTGCGGCCATTTTGTCTTCAATCCAGCGACGGGCGCGAATGATTTCCAGCAGTGGCTCGTCGGCTTTTTCCGTCCACATTTCAATCAGGAAGGTGCCGCGATAGTTCAGGCGGCGCAGGGTTTTAAAGAACTGGACGAAATCAACACAGCCCTCGCCAAACGGCACATCGCGGAACTGGCCCGGCGAGTCCGGCGTGACCGGCAGCGTATCTTTCAAGTGGATAGCCGCAATGCGATCGATACCGCCGGTCAGCTCGCTGTCCACCTCATTTCCCCAGGCGCTGAGGTTGCCGATATCGGGATAGACGGTGAACCATGGCGAGTTAATTTTCTGATTCAGCGCCTGCCACTTGCTGATGGAGTTCATAAACGGCGTGTCCATGATTTCCACCGCGCACATCACCTGTGCCCCGGCGGCCAGTTCAACGGCCCAGGCCACGGAGTCCTCAAAGCGGGCGATAGTGTCGTCGTCCTGTGGTTCGTAATAGACGTCGTAGCCTGCCAGTTGAATGGTACGGATGCCCAAATCTTGCGCCAGCCGCACTGCTTTTTCCATAATGGCATACGCCTGCTGGCGGGTCTGCGCGTCGCGGCTGCCGAACGGGAAGCGGCGGTGTGCCGACAGGCACAGGGTGGGAATACGCACGCCGGTCTGCTGAATCGCCTGGATGATCTCCATGCGCTCTGCCTGCGTCCAGTCCAGGCGCGCCAGGCGTTCATCGCTTTCATCCACCGACATCTCGACGAAATCAAACCCGCAGGATTTCGCCACGGCCAGTTTCTCCACCCAACTGGTCCCTTTCGGTAGGGCCTTCTCGTAAATCCCTAATGGATGCTTACGCATTATCTTTCCCCACGTGTTGCCAGCAACTGCCGGTGCTTTTTCTGGTTCAGCTTCATTGCCCGCTGCGCCTGCCATTTGTTTTTAAAGAATTTGAACGCCAGGGCGAAAATCAGCGTGATGCCCCATACCGCCAGATTGAAGTGCAGGCTGACACCCGCCAGGCTTAGCCCGGTGGCAATAACCTGTAGCACCAGCAGCGCACAGAAGACGTGGATAATTTTGCCCACGCCGCCGAACGGATCGGTTCCGCCCAGCACAATAGCCAGCACCGTCAGCAGCAGATAGGAGTCTCCGTAGCCCATGCGCGCCGAGTTAAAGCGGGCCATCATGATAAGCCCCGCCAGCACGCACAGCAGGCTGGAAATGGCGTAAATCGCCATCATGATTCGGTCGGTGCGGATGCCGCTGAACCAGGTGGCGTTAATGTTGCTGCCGCACATGTAGATATTTTTGCCGAGGCGCGTTCTGCCCAGTAGCAAGGCCAAAAATACGGTGGCGACGATAAAGATAATCAGCGGAACCGGGACTCCCCATATCACTTCCGATCCCATACTGCGCACGATCGGCGGCATGCCGCTCAGCGCCGCGCCTTTGGTCAGGTACACCCCAATGCCGCTGATAATGGTCATGCTGCCGAGGGTCACCAGAATCGGGTGCGCGCCCACGCGGGAAATCATCAGCCCGGTCAGTACGCCAATCAGCACCGCAATCCCCGCCGCGCCTAGCAGCGCCAGTACCAGCCACATCAACTGAATGCCGATGCTGGCATCAACCGGAATGTAGTTGATCAGCAGCCAGGCCATAAACAGGCTGGTGAGGTTGGCTGTGCCGATAATCGACAGATTCAAGCCGCCGCTCAGCATGGGTACAAACATCGCAAAGGTCAGCAGGCCGAGTTCCGGCAACTGAAACGCAATGCTCAGAAAGGTGTTTTCGGTCAGAAAGCGGCCCGGCATCGCCAGTGAAAAGGCCACCGTGGCAATCAGGCAGATAGCCAGCAGACCGGTGCTGGTACCGTCCAGAGGTAAAAAGGGTTTATTTTTCATTAAACAGTCTCCGTCAGACGAAGCCGACATCGGTTTCTTTGCGTTTCTTGTAGTGGGTGACGCAGATCGCGGCGACGATAACGACGCCAATCACGATGTTGACGAAATAGCTGGAAACGCCGATCAGGTTCAGGCCGTTTTTCAGAATGCCGATCAGGAATACGCCCATCAGCGTGCCGATCACCGAGCCTCTGCCCCCTGAGAGACTGGCACCGCCCAACACCGCCGCAGCCAGCACATCCAGCTCGCCGCCAACCAGCGCGTTAGGCACCACTTCGCTCATGCGGTACGCCTGCAGCATGCCGCCAATCGCCGCCGACGCGCCCAGATAGCCGTAGGCAAACAGATAGATAACGGAGACGCGGATGCCGATACGACGGGCGGATTCGTTGCTGCCGCCGACGGCGTAGAGCTGCCGACCGATATGGGTTTTATTCAGCAGCAGCCAGGTCAGCAGCGCCATGCCCAGCATCACGACCACCGGCAGGCCCACCTGGTAGCTTTCGCCGCCGTATTCGAAGGGCAGGATAGTGCGCTGGCTGATCCACCAGTCGGGCAGGTCGTAAATGCTATGACCGTTGGTAATCCACATCAGCATGCCGAACAGCAGCGACTGCATACTGATGGTGATAATGATCGAGACGATATTGAGGTAGTAGATCAGCACGGCGTTAATCAGCCCGAAGACCACACCGCAGACAATCGCCAGCACGATGCACAGCAGTGGGCTGGCAATCACATCGTTGAGCAACAGTGAGGCAATAAAATACTGCGCTACGGAAGCCACGGCGGCGAAGGAAATATCAATGCCGCCGGTCACCAGCACCACAAATAAACCCAGCGCGAAAATCCCGGTTACGGCATAGCTTTCGGTCAAATCCAGCAGATTCTGGATCGACAAAAACTCGCTGCTTAAGGTTGAAAACAGCACCAGCATTAACGCGATAACCCAGCCCAGCCAGCCTTCGACCGAACGTGGCATTTTAAAAATGTTAGCCATTGATGGCCTCCGCGAATTGATGTTCGCTCAGCGTTGAAGGAATTAACTCGTTAATGATTTTTCCCTGCTTCATATGCAGCACGCGATCGCAGTTGTAATAGGCTTCCGGGGCTTCATCAGTGATCAGCAGCACCGAAATACCGACGCCGGACAGGCGGTGGATCAACTTGTAGATACTGTCTTTCGCACCGATATCCACGCCGACGGTGGGCGCATCAAGAATCAACACTTTTGGCCGGGTGAGTATCCATTTCGCCAGCACCACCTTCTGCTGGTTGCCGCCGGAAAGGGTTGAAAGCGGGTTATCCGGGTTGGTCACCTTGATATCCAGATCTTTGATCCACTCCTGCACCAGCGCGTCTTTGCGCTGTTCATCGATCATATGCCACGGTGTTTTGATCTCATCGAGAATGGAAATCACCATGTTGTCGGCAACCGACTGCGGCAGAATGGCACCCAGCGTCAGACGGTCTTCTGAAACATAGGCAATGCCCATTTCTCGTGCCTGGGTGTTGTCTTTGATCTGTACCTGTTTACCATCAAGGAGGATCTTGCCGCTATCGGGATGAGTGATACCAAACAGGCTCAGCGCCAGCTCGGTACGGCCGGAGCCCAGCAGGCCGCACAGACCCAGTACTTCGCCACGATGTAGCTGGAGGGAAATATCGTCAAACTGGCCTTTGCGGCTGAGGTGATTCAGCTCCAGCACCACTTTACCCAGTTCGGCGTTCGGCAGCTTCTGCTGGTGTTCAATGACTAATCCGGTCATCAGCTCGGTGATTTTGCCGGTGGATAGGGCGGCGGCGTCCCAGGTGCCGATCTTCTCGCCGTCGCGGATCACGGTAATGCGGTCGGAAATTTCTTTCACTTCATCCAGACGGTGGCTGACGAAGACCACAGTGATGTTTTTATCACGCAGGTAGTTCACTGTGCGCAGCAACTGGTTCACTTCGGTTCGTGTCAGCGAGGCGGTGGGCTCATCCATAATCACCAGCCGGGCATCTGCAACCAACGCGCGGCAGATGGCGATTTGCTGACGTTGGGCTATTGGAAGATGCTGCACCAGCGCGTCCGGATCGATATTGAACGCCAGTTCGTTGAGGATCTGCTGCGCTTTTTCTTTCAGTTTTTTTTGCTTAAACCAGCCGAAATAGCCCTTAAGGTTGTATTCGAAGGCAATGTTTTCGGCGACGGTCAGATTCGGAAACAGCGACAGGTCCTGATAAATCACTTGAATGCCTAAGGCCCTGGCGCGATCGGGCGTCAGGCGAGCATGGGTTTTGTCGTCGATGATGATTTCGCTGCCGGCATCGGGCGCGTAGACGCCGCTGATGGTTTTAATCAGTGTACTTTTACCGCAGCCGTTGGCTCCGGCCAGGCAGTGGACTTCGCCCTGGTTTAAGGTCAGCGTGATGTTTTTTAATGCCTGATGACCGCCAAAGCTTTTTGACAGCGCGTTCAGCGTGATCAGCGCGGCGGCATTATCGACATTGTTATTATTAAGCATCGTTCTTGCCCTGGTGTTAGACGTGAATAAAGCCGGAGCGCAAAGGCTCCGGCGATACGGCTCAGGGTCAGAGGCCCAGTTTCACCAGACGTTTGGTGTTTTCCACATCCAGTTTTTCCGGGTTATCGCTGAGGATGGTGTTGCCTTTTATTTTGATTTCGCCCATGTCGCCCAGTTTGACGCCGTCTTTGATCGGTTCTCCGTTCATCATCGCCGTCGCCACCTGCACAAAGACCTTGCCGGCGGTCATCGGGTTAGAGATATAGCCGCCATCGATCGCTCCTTTCTCCAGCAGCTTGATGCCCTGACCCGGGGTAAATGTACCGAAGACGCAGATATCATTGTTTTTCTTACGCTTGTCGATAGCGCGGCCTGCGCCGATTGGGCCCTGCGAGCCGAAGGACATAATGCCTTTCAGATCTTTGTGTTTTGACATCAGGTCGTTGGCGGTACGCATGGAGTCATCTACCGATTCGGCGACGCCAAAACGGTCTTCAACCAGCTGCATTTTCGGATAGTGTTCTTTCTGGTAGGCGATGGCCGCGTTGGCCCAGTCGTTTACCAGCGGAACGGTCAGGCTGCCAACGAACATGGCATATTTGCCTTCTTCACCCATGCAGGCAGCCATATCTTTCATATGGTTAGCGCCCATGGTTTGGGTGTCGAGCAATTCAAAGTCCCAGTCCGCATTGGCCTGTGCCGGTGATTCGTGGGTAATAACCTTGATACCCGCTTCCTGCGCGCGTTTCAGTACCGGTTCCAGCACTTTGGCGTCGTTTGGTACCACGCCAATCACATCCACTTTCTTGGCAATCAAATCTTCAATGGCGCGCACCTGCTCGGCCGGATCGGCGGTGGTTGGCCCCACCTGCCAGGCGTTCACACCCAGGGCTTTACCTTCTTCTTTAATCCCCTGTTCCATCACGTTAAACCAGGGAATCCCACCTACTTTCACCACCACGCCCATGGTAAAAGGCTTGTTGGCTTTTTGAGGGACCGCTGCGTCATCAGCCCAGGTGGAAAATGAAGCGATCAGTGAGGCGATTACACAGGGTAAGAGTAATTTTTTCATTATTAGATCCTCAGAAGGTTATTTTAATTTTCATCGTTGCCTAATAGTTCGTTATTTGGTTGGTTTCCCCTTCGCCATTACACCGCGCGTTGCTAAATAAAATGAGCGGCAACGGCTAACGCAAAGTATGCATTAATCCGCTTTAGCCATTGAATAAAACAATGGTGATAGTGTATTTCGGTTCCGGTTTATTACAACTTTTACTGTTATTGACGGTAATAAAACCGTTCTGGTTAATTGAGCCAGAACGGACGGGTTTTATTTTTGCTAAAGAACTTATTTATCAACTTCAATCACACTAAATTCAGGACTGTCTCCCCAGTTTCTTTCTTCAGCCACTTTATTGGTGATTAAAATGTCAATGTCATCGAGCATGCAAATCTTACAAAATGCGAACTGATCGAATTTACTGGAGTCGGCCAGCAGAATTTTCTTGCCGGAAACCTGTAGCATCACCTGCTTTAAGCGGGCGTTAATTTCACTGCCGTCACGAATGCCATTTTCCAGATTCAGTCCCTGACAGGAGAAAAAGAAAGTATTGATCTGAAAGTTACGAATCGCGCTTTCCGCCACCGGGCCGTGGAAATCCTCGTGGCGTTCAGAGTATTCACCTCCGCAGCCAATAATACGCACTTTATCGCGGCAGGCCAGCGCCTGGATGATTTTGAGCGAGTTGGTTACGACGGTGATATCAATATCCGGGATCTGTCGTGCCAGGAACCAGCAGGTGCTGCTGTTATCCAGCTGGATGCAGTCGCCGGGTTGAATAAACTGCAGCGCAGCCTTGGCCAGTTTCATCTTGATATCGGGATGTTCTTCCGTTCTTTTGCGTAACGATTCTGCCCAATCAATAGTATCCGCTTTGTAGAAAGCATTCTGCACGGGCCGGGTGCGGTCATCATAGTCATCAAGTGACACTGCGCCGCCAAAGCTGCGAATCAGTTTCTTGTTACGTTCCAGCAGATTTAAATCGCGGCGGATAGTTTCCTGCGAAACGCTGCACATAGCCGACAGTTCAGCAACCAGCGCGGAGCCATTCTGTTGCACATAGCTACAAATCATCTTATAACGCTCAGCCTGTAACATAAATAGCCCGATTCCATTGCTTATCACATGGCCTAATATTCATACTTTTCAGTTATTTTTAAAGTGACTGATTTCAAGAAACCTGATCGCTGGGTTTTTCATATACCATAACGTGATAAATATCACAATACATTGATGTTTTTATTTATTTTTTGCATTTTAATGTGATTTTTATCACTTAAAAGCGGGCGTTATTGCAGATAAAAATTCATTAACAGCTTTAAATCAACATAAACGGTCAAGTCATAAATGCCCGTTTTTGACCAAATTCGACCGTTTTCGTTTGTTTGGCTAATTTTGCCATTCCCACAGGCTTTTCGCCGCGGAGTATTAGACGTAACGTAATAAACCATTCACTCCTTCTTAATTGATGAAATGAATATTTGCAGCGATTTATTCGTCATCTGCAAATAAGTTTTTTATTACGTGAGGTTAAACTATGCTGCAGAAATTAAAACAACAGGTATTTGAAGCAAACCTATTATTACCCGCCCACAAGCTGGTTACCTTTACCTGGGGAAACGTCAGCGGAATCGATCGTAAATGCGGTCTGGTGGTGATTAAACCTTCCGGCGTGGATTATAAAGATATGCGGCCGGAAGATATGGTGGTGGTCGATCTGCAAACCGGGAAAGTGGTAGAGGGTGATAAAAAACCCTCTTCCGATACCGCGACGCATCTGGTGCTGTATCGTGCCTTTGAGCATATCGGCGGCGTGGTACATACTCATTCTCGCCACGCGACGATCTGGGCGCAGGCCGGTCAGCCGCTGAAGGCGCTGGGCACCACTCACGCCGATTATTTCTATGGCACGATTCCCTGCACCCGGCTGATGCGCGATGAGGAAATTAACGGTCAGTATGAGCATGAAACCGGGAATGTCATTGTGGAAACGGTGAATCAGCAGGGGATTAGCGCGAAGGATATCCCTGCGGTGCTGGTCAACGGCCACGGTCCCTTTGCCTGGGGCATCGATGCGGATAATGCCGTGCATAATGCCGTAGTGCTGGAAGAGATCGCCTATATGAATCTGTTCACCCGTCAGCTACAGCCCGGCGTTGACAGTATGCAGCAGACGCTGCTGGATAAACACTTCCTGCGTAAGCACGGGGTGAATGCGTATTACGGGCAATAATCGCGTTCTACTCAGGAAGAGAGAATTTATTCGTTCTGGTATGGTGGATCGGCCATGCCAGTTTTATGTAATGTGGATTTGACCCTATATATCCAGACGCTTTTTCTCCCTTACGGTTGCGATAACTTCCTGCGTATATATTCCCGTGGTGAGCGCTACCCCAGCGCACGGTAGGGATGATGCTCGTTGTAATGACTGAACGCCACCGCCAGATTCACCTGCGCCGACCGACTTTGCGCTTTCGGCTGTGAGTTCAACCGATGGATGCAACACACTCATTGAACCGCTCTGCGGGTGATTCATAGTCTGGTGTTTTTCGTGGCCTCTCGTTGAGCTGCCTGGTGATTAGAAGTGAGATAAATGAACAGGGATAAGCGAGATAATTGTGGGATTCTGTGGTTGTCCCGGGGATTTAGGTAATGGTGCCAACTTACTGATTTAGTGTACGATGGTGTTTTTGAGGTGCTCCCGTGGCTTCCATCTCCATCAGTTGTCCCTCCTGCTCAGCTACTGAAGGCGTGGTGCGTAACGGTAAAAGTACTGCCGGACATCAGCGCTATCTCTGCTCTCACTGCCGTAAAACATGGCAGCTACAGTTCACTTACACCGCCTCTCAGCCCGGTACACACCAGAAAATCATTGATATGGCCATGAATGGTGTTGGATGCCGGGCAACCGCCCGCATTATGGGCGTTGGCCTCAACACGATTTTACGTCACTTAAAAAACTCAGGCCGCAGTCGGTAACCTCGCGCATACAGCCGGGCAGTGATGTGATTGTCTGCGCTGAAATGGACGAACAGTGGGGCTACGTCGGTGCTAAATCACGTCAGCGCTGGCTGTTTTACGCGTATGACAGGATACGGAGGACGGTTGTGGCGCACGTCTTCGGTGAACGCACTCTGGCCACACTGGAGCGTCTTCTGAGCCTGCTGTCGGCCTTTGAGGTCGTGGTATGGATGACGGATGGCTGGCCGCTGTATGAATCCCGCCTGAAGGGAAAGCTGCACGTAATCAGCAAGCGTTACACTCAGCGAATTGAGCTGCATAACCTGAATCTGAGACAACATCTGGCAAGGCTGGGACGGAAGTCACTGTCGTTCTCAAAATCGGTGGAGCTGCATGACAAGGTCATCGGGCATTATCTGAACATAAAACACTATCAGTAAGTTGGAGTCATTACCCGGCCAGCCTTAGCCGTAGCTAAGGATAATCGCGAAAATATACTACGGCAGAGGCTTAACGTCAGTATTTCTACTGCTGAGCATAAGCGGTGGTCACGAATGCCGCGAGGCGGCATGGAGGCGCCATCAGGTGGTAAACAGAATACTGATGGTGAGTGGCGCCGGGACCCGGCGTAGCCGGAAATGCAGCTTCAATATTCGGGTTAAGAATGCCGAGCAGTGCGCAGGCATTCCGGGAATGCGCCAGAGGCGCATAGAGGCGCCCTCAGAAGTTGACCAGAGCACGGTTGTTAATGGCGCCGTAGCCCGGCGCAGCCGGTTACGCTGTTGACAGGTTCCACCAATCCATCCCTTCGCCCTGCTAAGCCATAACCCGCTGATAGCCATGATGTGGTTTCATTAAGCCCTTTTAACTCCGGTGAGCGGGCTGTACGGCGCTTGCGACGTACAGGGCGTGATTTCCGGAGCCGTGGTGCCGGCGAAGCCGGTGCCCGGGGGCTGTACTGAGAACCTGCCGCGATGTTACTGGCAGCAACTTAAATGTTTAGTTACATCATCCAGCATTTAAAGCGATGTTGTTTCGGGCCTTTGGCCCGGGGCGGCCTCGCTTTTCAGTGCCGGGAGGGGCTGGATGGTGGGTTTTTGCTCTGATTATGCTGTTCAAAATTCTGGATGTTGTAACTATTTGCACTGAAGGGGCCCGGCGCTGTGCGACGGGAGGTACTTCTGGTGTTTCCGAACCGGCGCGGACGTAAGTCCGCTGCAAGGGCGGGCCTTATATCATTTACTCACAGCGTTTCAGAGGATAAAGGATCTCCCTGCAGGCTTGCGATGCAGGGGATTAATAAAGGGGGGTTAGATTATTTTCCGGGTTTGCTGATATCTGTTTGTGAAAAGCTTTACTTATTTGTTTGCGGAAATGTGTGGATAACTCAGTCCTGTCGTCAATATGAACGCTCCTGCGACCGTAAAAATGGGAGAACACAGGGAGATTATGAAGAAAAAGCGATGGACTGCCGAAAAATGGGCGAACGGAACCAGCACCACAAGCCCCGTAAGGGGCTGGCGACAGAAAATTAACGGGGGCTGATATCGCTAGTGTGGTGGTGGAGCAGCCAGCGACAGCTCCAGCTGGTACAGATGTTTAATGGCCAGTCTCCTCAGATGGTCATCAGAGCACTGGTAAGCCTCATCTGCAGGAAGAGTCCTTTTGAGGAAGAGCGTCATCTCGTAAATTTGCCGGTCCTGTGGCAGCCTGGCCAGCCGGTTGGCGCGTTTACGCGCCGCACCTTTCTCCCGGCGATATTTCAGTGCTTCATGGCTGCGCTGCAGGTACCAGCGCTTTCTGGCAGCATGGACAGAAATATCTTCATCTTCCCCCAGAATACCTTCCTCGATGAGCCGGCGACGTTCTTCACTCTCACGCAGCCGCTTCATCTGCTGTTCCTGTAGCTTCATCAGGTCCACGCCCAGCATCTGCCAGCCGGTGGTGGTTATCCAGACGTATTTGGGCAGCCGCTTACGGGACTCACGGTCCCAGGAGGTTTCTTCTGACACACCCAGCGTGCCAAAGCGCACCTGCTCAGAAATAAGGCAGGAAAGACGGGAGACGGTGACTTCCGTTTCGGGTATGACATTCCCCTTTGCGTCCTTTGGGCTGAGTTCTCTGGCCAGCCTGGACACACACATGCCCACAGTATGTTTGCCGGCATCGCAGAAACTGATCAGCATCGGCCACAGGGCATCAAGCAGTCGTTGTTTTTCCGGACGAAAGGCGTACTTACGCCCAGCACGCTGCCGTTCGCGGACATAAAAAGGGTGCAGGGACATATGCATGCGCAGACTGTACTGCCCTGTCGCCGGATCTTTCTTCACCAGACGGTTATAGGCATGACCAAGCTGTCCACCCAGCGCTTTATAGTGCGCAGGACGGAACCAGGACGGATTTTCGCATTTGGGTTTAGTGGAGTGTTCGCCACGGCGGCGACGTGTACGCTTCTTCTCTGGCGTAACCAGAAAAGAGGATGTATCGCCCTCATCAACACGCTCCCAGAAACGGATCTGGTCTTCGGTCGACAGCTGACTCCAGTGTTGCGGATTGTGCCTTTCAGTCACTTCTTCCTGTACTTACAATGCACGGAAGGAGTAATGGGCACAGAAACAGGTATTGAACTTTTCTGAGCATAAAACTATACTCCCTGCATAGCCTGATTGATGGCTATACAGTTTAAGTAGGCCCCGGTAATCTCCTGACCCGCCAAGATTAGAGAGATTATCGGGGTTTTTGCTTTTCTGGCTCCGGGTAGACACCTCATCAGAACCAGTTCCCTGCCACCTTACGGCGTGGCCAGCCAAAAATTCTTTAAGCGATCAGTAATCTAGCATCGAAAAATGAAACACTCAAGAAAGTAAGCCCATTAGCCTAATTTTCTTTTCTGCGCTTCACGCTCGATAAGAGTAGTCAATACTTCAGCCTGAGTTAGCCCATCCTGCTCACACATACTCAAAAGGTATCCTTTAAGTTGTGGATCAAGAAAAACTTTAACCTCTTTGAGCAATGCTCTCTTGCGAGCGACTGACTGCCTTTGCTTTTCTGCATCAGTAAGAGGATTACCTTTTCTATACTGACGCTTTACTTTCGATGAGGAAGTTACTGCACCTTCAACCTGCGACATCTCTGCCTCCTCAAAGATCAAATAAGGATCTTTGCAGAGAATACTACAGATTCAGGAAATCAGCGACTTACTTTATGAACGTAACCCGCGTTGGCGCACGGTTTACGTCTGAGGATCGTGCACTACAGGGTCAGTACGTCTGTATCCAGTCCGTTCCCTGCGCCCAGCGGGATGTCCAGTGGTTCAGGTATTTCTGCGCGACTACCGGGTCATCCCAGACGACAAGCACGTTTTCTGAATTCGAACGGTCTGCTGCCCGAGAATAATTAAACGATCCCACTTCGGTGTGGCGGCCGTCGCTCACGATCACTTTGTCGTGCAGAATTTTGTACGCACTGACGGTACGTACCGGAATGCCGGCACCGACCAGCAAGTTCATTGCCGCCCTGCTGGCGTTGTTGTTTTTGCCGGTATTGGCTTTCCAGTCCAGCACAACTTTCACATCCACTCCACGGCGTTTTGCGTTGACAAGGGCGCTGACCACCTCCGGAGATGTGAAGGAATAGCCCATCAGACGGATTTCCTGCTGTGCGGTCTCAATTGTCTTAAGAACCAGCTGCAGAGCAGTACCTTCCGGAGAAAAACCAGTTTCAATGGCAGCGGCGTAAGTGATGGGGACTGGTGCACACATTGCCAGACCGAGCAGGCCGGGCAGAAGCCATCGGTGCACAGGTATTTTGTGAGTTATTTGCATGGTATTTCCTTCGCGGGATGTATTCAGAAACGCCGGAATCGGGGGAAACTCGCTTTTCCCCGATTGCCGGGGTTGGACAACGACGCCCTGCGGAGGCGTCAGGCCTTTGTGGTATTACGGAACCAGTAGCAGACAGGTCCGTCGCGGGTATCATGGACCGAGCCCAGGAACCAGCCATCATTATCCGGCGGTTCCGGCAGCCAGCCGCGCGCATCTGGTGCCTCGTCAGTGAATCCGGCAGCAAAGGCTTCAGGCGCCTCGTCGCGCATGGTCATCACGAAGCACTCCAGCCCGTGGGTTCTCAGCCAGTAGCGAAGTTCTGCCGGGGTTTCACAGCCGCTGCGGGTCAGTGCAGGATGCGCCCAGTATCCGTGCTCATCACGGTTTACATCGACGGGTACAATCATTTTCCGTCCACCCTGAGTTCAGTATGCGCTGCGGGGGCATCTGTTCCGGAAGCGGACATTTCGTCACCACACTGCTGATATGCCGCCACTTTCGCCAGAAAGGCCTCACGAAAGCAGTTAACCGGAAGCCGGTCCATCTGAACGTTCCATATCACCCACGCTAGGCCGGTGATGACATACATTGATGTCAGCGCCCCCGCAGCCCACCTGACCACACGGTCTGCCGGACACTCCCTGATTTGTTCCACTATCTCCCCGGCCACGTCGGGTATCAGCCAGAAAACAAGCCAGACCGTCATCAGAACAGCGGCCGGCAGATACCTGATGCTGAACACCAGAAAACGGGCTGTCCCGTGCCACCACACCTGCAGTTGGCGGCGGATAACATCATCGTCCAGCAGTACCTCCCATACCAGCTGCGCCTTCTCATGCGCCTTCATTCTGGCCACAACGACACGTCTGCCATTGCGGATGGTGACCTCCCGCGAGTCAGCAAGCTGGCGAACCCGGTCAGTCTCACGGGTGTACAGCGCCAGCCCGCCCCAGCTCAGCGCCATCAGCACAACAACGTAATTAAAAAACCACAAACCGGACCAGGTACCGAACGGCGAGAAAGCGGTCGTCAGAAATATCGCCAGTGGGACACTGTACGAAACACACAGCACCTGCTGCGCGGTGCGAAGACGGAAATAGCTGAAGAAACTCATGACTTACCCTCCGCTACCCACTCCGGATAGCCATTGCCGCTGTCACAACGCAGCGTTTTCCTGTCGACCGTAATGACGTAGCCCGGCGAGTACTGTTTTTCACCGTCGCTGCAACGTCTGTCTTCTTTCAGGTTGTTTGACCTGATGACCTCCGCCAGAATCTGGCGCAACAGCACGTTAGTCGTTACCTGTTCCCCTTGCTGGCTCAGATAATCAGGTTGTAGAGTGCTGCCGAATGGCGGGCCCACATATTGAGTCTTTGGAGTACTGTCAAATCCTGCAAATGCCAGACCGCCAGACATCAGCAATGCGACAGCAGCTGAGAGAATGATTTTCTTGTTTTTCATGATGATTTCCTTTCAGTCGTGAATTTTTGAACAAAGAGACAGGCTTTCTGGTAAGCCAGCCAGATAAGAGGGGGCCCTGACATCAGCGCGCAGGTTTTAAGACTGGCCCCTTCCGCCTGGAAGCTGCGTAAAGACAGATATCCCGTCAGCCAGACAAGAGCCGCGACACAAATCAGGGCGCCATATTTAAGAGCGCACATACATACTCCTTTGTTTATGTGGGAAATCGGAAGCTGATGTCAGTGCAGACTGACCATCAGCGCGATGAGTAACAGATGCAGGGCATACCCCGGCGCAAACCAGCGTCCGGCCTGCAGACGTCGTCCGGAAGCCGGTACCAGCCCGTGAACACAGAACAGCACCGTCAGCGTCAGAATCACGCCGGAAAGCATCATCACATCCCCGTGACGGGCGTTAAGCAGGGCAATCAGCAGCAGCCAGATGGCAAACATGGCGGACCGCAGCGTGTCCCTGACCTGCCAGACCAGCAGCGCCCCGGCGAGCATCAGCAGACCGGATATGCCGTAGCTGGCAGAACTGAGCGGCAGATACCCCACCAGGGCCGCGAAGGCGGCAATGCCACTGAGTACAGTCGTGTTCTGCAGGAACCGGGTCATCTGCATAACCACCGCAAAAGTGAACAGGATATTGAGTTGCCACCAGACCAGTCCCGCGTCCCGGAAGGCCAGCCAGTAACCTGGCTGGGCCAGGAGCGCCATCAGCCACAGACGGTTCAGGCTTCGTTGCCTGATGGATTTACCTGTCAGGTTGCACCCGCTGACCAGTGCAAACAGGGGGAATGCACAGCGCCCGACCATGTTCAGCAGTGGCAGGTCAGCCTGAAAGGCGGTGGCGAGGTGGTCCCCCGCCATCGCCAGAAATGCCACTGTCCGGATGACATCGCGCTGAAGCGCGGAGAAGGTCAGGACCGGTCTGATGTGATGTACGGCAACGGGGTCCGGATTCATGTGGTCCCCTCCGGACGCTGTGCACACAGATGCTCCCTGACGCACTCCGCCAACTGCTGTTCGTCATCACCCCGCAGCAACGGGATTCCCGCCTGCTTCAGTACTTCCTCCAGCAACAGGTCCCGGCGCTGGCGTTTCGGTGCCTGATGGGTACGGTCGTCAAGCTCCACCGCTGCCACGATACGCCCGTCACGGTCCGTGATAACCACATCGCAGTGCCACTGTGAGACCAGGCGGAACAGCTGCCACCATTCCCGACTGCCGGACTTCCGGTCGGGGGCCACGCGGACAATATCGGCCACCCGAACCTGCGGACACAGACGCCACTGGCGGGTATCTGTCACCCTGTCGAGACGACGCAGAAAGCGCTGTTCCCGCACCGTCATCAGACGTCCGGCACTGACAAATGATGGCCTGGCACACAACAACTGCTCCGCCGTCCCCGGACGCATTCCCCGCGCCCGCAGGGCCTGCAGCAGGGGATGGCTGGCCCGGCCGGCCTGCCGGAACAGCACCACAAAACCGGCCAGCAGAATGACAATAATAACAATCGCAATAACCATACTTTTTATCTCCATTAATCAGTCCCCACCGAGCGTTTTTTCCAGCTCAATGGCTTTCTCCGGTACATTCACCACCCATTCACGTTCGGTCCGCTCCATCTGTTCGCGGACCTGCTGGCGGGGTCCCCGGCCTTCCGCCACGGCTTCCCGGACAGCCTCATCCAGTTCCCGGGTATCCCGGTCTGTGCCGTCCCGCAGACGGCGTTCGTCACGGGCTGACAGCAGCGGGTCAGACCTGTCGCTCTCTGTACGCGGCACAGCCGGCAACAGTTCCTGCCGGGCCTGCTCCGCCAGCGCCCGGGCCGCTTTTTCCTGCGTCTCTGCCAGCTTCTGCTGCTCGTCCGCAGGCAGCGTAATGGGGTCTTCCGCTTTCGCCGCCGCTTCAGCCTCCGCCACACTGCGCACCGTCCGGGCCACCTCATCAGGCTCCGTGATACGTCCCTCGGTCAGGCGGGCTGCATTGAGCAGCTTTTCTTCACCGTGCAGGCGTATCACCACCCCGCTCTCAGGGTTCTCCTGTGCCAGACGCAGCGCCGTCTGTGCATCATCAGCAATGAGTGTCTGTCCGTTACGGCTGGCCTGCAGGCCGGCGAACTGCGCATCCTCCCCGCCACGCAGCCGGGATTCTTCACTGAGCACCACGCGCATCCCGTCGTCCTCTATGCGGATTTCGGTCAGCAGCGCTCCGGCCTCTTTCCCGTGACGGGTCCAGACCGGCAGGGCCACATACGGTGACGGGTATTTTTTGCCGGCAGCAATGAAGCGGGCCATTGTCTCGCCCTCCAGGCCGTTTTCTGCCAGTACCCGGCGGCCCAGAGCGGTTTTATCCAGCGGGGAGGCGGTGGCCAGCAGGCGGTTACCGGTGTCGGATTCGTGGTCGCTTTTCTGGTGCAGCAGGTCGTGGGCGGTTTGTCCGGCATTTGAGTGCCGGGCATCGGCCCGCCAGCCCGCCAGGTTGTCGGTGTAGACCTGCATATGCTCTTTTGCGCGTGACAGCGTCACGTAGGTGGATTCCAGAGACGCCATTCGTTTCCTGCCGCCTTCCGTACCGGTCAGGGCAATGGCAAAGCGCTCGCTGGCACCCTGCACGCCATACACCGTCAGGGCGTAAGCGAGGTCAATATGACGGTCCTCCGTCATCGCCTGCGGGTCGACGATTTTCTCCTGGTCTCCCTGGCGGAACCGGATGGCACCATCATCAGTGAAACCTGCCACTTCCCACAGGCTGTTGGCCACATAGCCGCGGTCGGTGTCCGAGCGGGTAAAGCGTACCCGGTCTCCCTGGCTGAGCGTCAGGTCGCGGGGCGTGAAGAGGGAAATATCCTGCGACGTGTTCTGCTGGGGAGAAATCAGCACCGATTCCCCGTCGGCATTCCGCAGCGTGACCACGGCGTCCTCCGTGTTCACGTCCGCTACCGTCCAGTAACGCTCATTCATCATGGCCACCGCGCCTGTGTACGCGGCGAACGTTTCGACGGCCCGCAGAACGTTATCCGGTACCCGCAGCGGCTCCAGCACGGTGAACGTGCGCTCCTCTGCGCCGGTATCGCCTTTCTCACGCCGGGCGGCATGGATGGCCTCATTGATGGCATGACGGTCGGCGTTCAGCTCTGCCACAACCAGCGTCTGCTGCTGCGCCTCCCGGGTACGGCCCATCCAGTCGTCCCGGATGGCTTCAATGATGTCGGTGCGCACCAGGGCCAGCTGTTCCACAGACTGCGCCTGCTGTCCGGAAGCCACAAGATACCCCTGCTCCGGGTCCTTTTTCGGCGCACGGATTTCCATCACGGAATTTTCGGGCACCCAGGCTCCTTCCTGACGCGGAACCTGCTGTGGGGTGACGTCATCCACCTGATGCAGGGACAGCGCCACCTGACCGGCAATGATGCTCTCAATCGCCGGACGCAGCGCTGGGGTCTGGCGGACAATCTCCTGCATCACCACCGTATCGATGGCGCTGCGCTGCTGCACCAGGCGAAACGGCAGACCGGTGGAGATGGCCTGCAGCTGCGCGGTATCCCCGCTGGAGACCATCCGTCCGCCGCCGGCAGCAACCAGCTGGTAGAGTTCTGCCATATCGCGGTTGCCCACCATCGAGCTCTCATCGGTCAGGAACAGGACATTACGAAAGTCCGGTGTTTCACCGCCCTGAATGGCCAGCCGGGTTTCACTGAGGAAACTGGCGAGCGTGCGCGCGTCCACCCCGGCCTCACGCATCTCATGCACCGCCCTGTGTGTCGGTCCCAGACCAATGACCTGCGGGCGTACGGACTCAGACAGGGTGTTCAGAGCCCCCATCACCGCCCGGAACTGGGTCGTTTTCCCCACCCCGGCGTACCCCTGAATGGCCATAAAGCGGTCGGTGTTCTCCAGCACCGTCCGCGTGGCCTCCCGCTGACCTGCTGTCAGGCCCGCCAGGACCGAGGCAGGCGTCAGCGCCATCAGGGGCTGTACAGCTTCCTTACCCTCAGCAATATGGCGGATGATGGTCTTTTCCATCTCATACGCCACACGCGGGACCAGGACGCGGTTTCCCGCCCCGGCAACCGAATCCAGCTTAATCAGTGCCCCGCTGTCCACCTGGCGGGCGATTTCAGCCCGGACCGCCGCCAGCGGCTGGCCAGACTTCACCGCCTCGGCCAGCAGGTTAAGTTCACCGAGATGGACCAGCCCCTGCTGGGCGCGCGGGATGGCCAGACTCACCGCCTGCTCCGCATCCGACATCAGACGGTCCCGGCTGGCCTGTATGGCGGTATCCAGATTTGCCTCACCGGTCGACTGGCGAACCTGGTCACTGGCCAGGCGCACCGCAGACACACTTTCCACTTTGCGCGCAGCCTGCTCAGGCGCAAGCGGCGTATAAATCCGGATGTCGCTGCCACTCTGCGCCAGCGCGTTCAGGGTCTGTTTATTCAGGCCTCGCGGACCGACTGCAGCCAGTACCGTGCGCGACGCGCTGGTACCGGCCCCGGTCCCTTCCACATAGTCATGGGCCAGCTTCACAGCCCGGTCTGTGGGCAGACGCAGTTCCCGGTCGCCGCTGCGCAGCCGTACCGCGCCCTCTTCCAGCCCCGCCACTGTAAACTGTTCTTTCGCTTTGATGGCCCCCTTCAGCTCCCGCCCCAGTGCCATGACGCGGTCCCCTTCAGAAACCGCCAGTGTCCGGCTGCGGTACAAACTCCAGCTGCCGTCCAGTTGGGGTCGGTTCCGGCTGAGGGCGAAATGACACCCTAAGCTTTCGGTTCCTTGGGCCAAAGATATTCGCCAGTCAGTAGAATGTGCGCCCAGCCCAATGGGGATATGTGGGGAAGAAATTCAGGGGGAACATCCAACCCTTCGTTCCGCCGCTCCGTGACGGCATGACCAAGATGGACGGTATTCCAGTAAATGATCACCGCAGTCAATAAATTGAGCCCAGCGATTCGGTAGTGCTGCCCCTCTGTCGTGCGATCGCGAATTTCCCCCTGCCTCCCGATACGGAGCGCATTTTTGAGCGCATGGTGGGCCTCTCCCTTGTTAAGACCGATCTGAGCACGCCGCTGCATGTCCGTATCCAGGATCCACTCAATAATGAAAAGGGTCCGTTCAATACGACCAACTTCACGAAGCGCAACTGCAAGGTTGTTTTGTCGTGGGTAAGAAGCGAGCTTGCGCAGGAGTTGGCTGGGCCTGATTTTGCCAGCGGTCATCGTCGCGGCACAACGGAAAATATCAGGCCAGTTCGCAACGATAAGATCCTCCCGGGCTTTTCCACCTACCAACTTGCGTAACTCCCTGGGGGTCGTATCGGGATTAAATACGTACAACCGCTTCGATGGCAGATCCCTGATTCGCAGAACGAGATTGTAGCCGAGCAGGCTACTGGCTCCGAACAAATGGTCGGTGAATCCTGCTGTATCGGCATACTGTTCGCGAACATGGCGACCGACCTCGTTCATCAGTAGTCCATCGAGAATATACGGTGCCTCGCTCACGGTCGCCGGGATCGACTGACAAGCGAATGGCGCGAACTGGTCGCTTACGTGAGTATACGCTTTGAGGCCGGGAACAGAACCATATTTGGCATTGACCATGTTCATGGCTTCGCCATGCCGCGCTGTCGGGAAAAACTGACCATCGCTCGATGCTGACGTGCCCATCCCCCAGACGCGTGACATCGGCAGTTTACCCTGCGCGGCCACCACAATTGCCAATGCCTGGTTCATGGCTTCGCTTTCAACATGCCAGCGGGCAAGGCGTGAGAGCTGCCAGTAATCATGCGTGTTTGTAGCTTCCGCCATCTTACGCAGGCCCAGATTGAGCCCTTCAGCGAGCAGGACGTTGAGCAGACCGATCCGGTCGCGACATGGAGCCCCGGTTCTCAGATGGGTAAACGCATCTGTGAAACCAAGGGCTGCATCAACTTCAAGCAGCATGTCGGTAATCCGAACGGACGGCATTCGGCGATACAGATCCAGTATGAGTGCCTCGGCACCATCCGGCACGTCTGCTGTCAACCTGTCGATCCGCAACGTTCCATCTTCTATGCTACCGTGCGGAATAGTGCCGTTACGGGCAGCCCGGGCCAGCCGCTTAAGAGCGATCGTGAGTCGCGCCTTTCTGTCTGCCAGCCAATCCTGTGGGTTGGAAGGCACGGCCAGTTTTGCATTTTCCTGCGCCGCGATCATCGGCACCAGTACCTGCTTGAGGTCACCATAGCGGCGCGAATGAGCGAGCCAGACATCTCCGGAACGAAAAGCATCCCGGAGGTGAAAGAGTACCGCCACTTCCCAAAGACGGGTATCTCCTTTTTCCTGAGCTCGTAAATTGTAATGGCTCAATAGTAATGTCCGCCTGTGGCTCAATTCAGATGTCCGCGCTATGGTAAGCTTCACTGGTCCGTTTAAACTACCGGGAGGCATATCATGAGCGCAGAAAGCTCAGGAGTGTTTACTTTGAAAGAGATCAACCGGATCAAGATTATACAGGACGTCATTGAACGTCGCATCACAACGCGCCGTGCGGCCGAGCACCTCGGTATCAGCGACAGGCAATGCCGCAGACTTCTTGCCCGTTACCGTGAAGGCGGACCGCTTGGTATGGCCAGCAGACGATGTGGCATGCGTGGTAACCGCCAGTTGCCACCCGGGCTCGCAGATCAGGCTCTGGAACTGATCAAGACGCGTTATGCTGATTTCGGTCCGACTCTGGCGCGTGAAAAGCTCGAAGAACTCCACGGACTGTTTCTTGGCAAAGAAACTGTCCGGCGCATCATGGTGCGGGCTGGCTTATGGGTTCCCCGTAAACAACGTGCCGCAAGGATCCCTCAACCACGGTACCGGCGTCCGTGTACTGGTGAGCTGATACAAATAGATGGCTGTGATCACGACTGGTTTGAAGGCCGTGGCCCGGCCTGCACCGCGCTGGTCTATGTTGATGATGCAACCAGCAAACTGATGGAACTGTTGTTTGTTAAATCGGAGTCCACGTTTTCTTACTTCGAAGCCACGCGGCGCTATATCGATAAGCATGGTAAACCGCTGGCACTGTACAGCGATAAAGCCGGTGTTTTTCGTGTTAACAATAAACACGCCACAGGCGGAGACGGGCATACTCAGTTTGGGCGAGCCATGCATGAACTGAACATCCAGACTATCTGTGCAGAAACCAGTCCCGCCAAAGGGCGTGTAGAACGAGCTCACCTCACTTTACAGGATCGTCTGGTCAAAGAGCTGCGGTTACAGGGCATTTGTTCAATGGAGGCTGCAAATGACTTCGCTGAGGCCTATATGGCTGACTATAACCGCCGTTTTGGCAAAGTACCGCGACATGATTTTGACGTACACCGTGCTGTAGAACATGATGAGGACCTGGGGCTTATTTTCACTGTTCGTGAAAAACGTAAAGTCTCAAAATCGTTGACGATACAATATGATAAAATGTTGTACCTGATTGAAGACAGCGAACTGAGTCGCCGTGCAATAGGTAAATATATCGATGTGTATCACTATCCTGATGGCAGAAAAGAGCTGCGCCTGAACGGTACGCTACTTCCCTACTCTACCTACGACCGACTGTCAGAAATCGACCAGGGCGCGATTGTCGATAACAAGCGTCTTGGCCGAACCCTGGAGTTTATCAGTCTGGTGCAGAGCAAGCGGGATAACACGCGCTCTCAGTCAATTCCCGCTGGAGATGGCCCTTCCCGACGACGGCCAAAGCAGGAAGGGAAGAAATCCCAGCGCTCACTGGATAATGATGACATGCTCGAAGCACTCAAACAGCTTCAGTCACGTTCAGAGGACATTTTTGGTAAAAGAGCCCGCTGATGGTACTCACTGGCCGGACAGTGGTTGCTCACCAGTTGATATTGTCCGGCCAGACCCATGATGTATTATTCATTTCGTTCAGCATCTTTATGTCCTGCTTTTCACGGGCATACTTACCCCATAATGAATGAAAAGAACGAACAATACTGATTAACTGCTTTTTTCTTTGCTCCGGAGATAGGCTGATAAAATAGCAGCACCTGCTGTCAATATTATCCTCAATGAAATTAAAATCAGAGTCTGATGCATATTTTACTGTTAGCATAATATCATTCGACGTTGTTCTCTCAGACTCTGTTAATGCTGATTCTATCAGGTATTCAAAGGCATACATGACAGACAGCTGGTTTTTGTCTGTCTGAATATAACCCATTGAGTTTCTGAGTATTGAGGACTGTACCAGGACCAGAGGCCATAAAAGCTCAACACCATAAAGCTTATATGTATCATGTTGATCATACTGATGTTGCTCAACACGACGATTACCTTCCCGTGCTTTACGAATATCATAGGCAAGGGATAACATAAATCCGTCTTTAACTTTAATCAGTGGGCTTTCATCCACGATGTAATGAATGAGTTCATGTAATTCATTCAGGGCTTCTGAATCTCCCCACAGTATAAAACCTGCATTGTTCGGCGTTAACTCGTATCGAAGCATGGGCTCAATCATCCTGTTGTTTCAGTCGGAGGAAAGTCTATCAGTAAAGAGAATGAGAGATCAAAGTGGTCATTTTAATTGAGCTGGATAACGGACATTTCAATTGAGCCTTGACATAAATGACGGTTCCATTTGGAGCTGGGCCGCAGGAAACGCCTTTCTGGCGATGCAACACCTTTCATCTCTCCGATCGACAAAGCTGCTGCTACCAATGGTCCGGCGACCGGCGCGGCTTCGAGCTTCAGACAGCGCAACATGCGGGGCGCATAACGACGAAAGCGATGGTATCCCTGCCCGACATATGCAAGAGGCTCATCGGCTAGCGTGTTGCTGAGTTGAGTCCCTGTCGCTACCAGTTGAGCGAGCCGGTCCCATGCAACCGAACTGGCGACAGCCATCTCCAGCGGGGTTCCGTCACTGCGGGCCTCAAGCAACGAAGCTCCCAGCGCGGTGAAGGTACGGATCGTATCCGTGAGTGTGGCTTTAGAGCCGGAAATTGTTTCGTCATGCTGGCGCTTCGCTTCCCGCCAGGTTTTTCCTACGATCCTGTCATGGGTTTCGACTATGGCATCAGCAATCGCCGCTTCCCACTCCACAACACAGACGGCAAGGATCGCCCAGCGGCGGTCCGAAGTGATGTCACGCAAACCGTCGGTGAAGTAGCGTTCACCCTGCCGACGCAGCCGGGCAATGCGATGGGCAGGTATGCTGGCCAAAGCACTATGATTGATATTCAGGGTACGCAGAAATTCGAGCCTGTCGAGCAAACGGTTAGCAGCAGCCGAGTTGTTACCAACCTCGAAGTTGCGAAGCCAGATGAAACGACTGATATTGCCGGCGAGCATTTCACTCAGAAGTTTGTCCAGGTGATCGCGAACATCCGCTGTTAAATTTTCCGCAATCCGCGTTTCAATCCGCCGCTCAGCGGCGACCAGAGCATCCGCGCACAAGCGCTCGATTGTCGATACTGCGGGCAGAATGGTGGAAGTTTCCCGACACCGCACAATAAAACGATGAGCAAGATCCTCGTTTGATCTGGCATCTTCGGCCTGGCCGAAAGTCCACTCCCGCAGATCACGGGCACCACGGCCCGTGAAGGTCTTGTAGCCGTAAATTTCGCGCAGCGTGTCCATGTGCTGCTGACGGGTTTGGCGCCGTGTGGCATAAGTGAGAAGCGCATCAGCCGGAACTCCAAGCTGAGCACCGACGAAGGAAAGGACTTCACGCGGGATCATCTCACCAGGAGCCAGTGCACGGCCCGGATATCGTAAGGCACAAAGTTGCAGGGCAAAGCCAATCCTGTTTTCCGGTCTGCGGCGCTGCCTAATGTTTTCCAGGTCATCATCGCCCAGCGTGTAGAACTTCAGTAGCGACAGTTCGTCCGTGGGCAGATCGAACAGCGCTGCTCGCTGCCGTTCGGTGAAAATATGGCGTCGTGACATACAAATTCGTCCCTTTTGAAGTATAGTCTGTTTTGGACAACAGCCAGCCCATATAAATCAGGGCGTTCCGATACAAAAATCCAGGAGGGTTCAATTGGGACATCGTGCCGCCATTTACTGCCGGGTTTCAACAGCGGATCAGTCTTGTGAACGCCAGGAATTTGATCTGCGAGCCTTCGCCGGCCGTGCCGGCTACGACGTGGTGGGAATATTTAAGGAAACAGGTTCAGGAACTAAACTCGACCGGGCCGAGCGAAAGAAAGTCCTGGCGCTTGCCCAGTCCAGACAAATTGATGCAATCCTGGTCACTGAGCTTTCCCGGTGGGGGCGCTCGACGCTCGATCTGCTCAATACGCTACGTGAACTGGAGAACTGGAAGGTTTCCGTGATAGCCATGAATGGAATGGCGTTCGATCTTTCGTCGCCGTATGGACGAATGCTGGCGACGTTTCTTTCCGGCATTGCGGAGTTTGAGCGGGATCTCATCAGCGAGCGGGTCAAGTCAGGCCTTGCTGTTGCGAAGGCACGTGGTAAGAGGCTTGGTCGTCAGGCCGGAGTGCGACCAAAATCAGACCGACTTTTGCCTAAGGTGGTTGCGATGAGGGCCGAGGGACGCAGCTATCGCTGGATCGCACGCGAGCTCGGTATCAGCAAGAATACCGTCGCTGACATCGTGCAACGACACAGAGCTAACGCTTAGGGTGTCATTTCGCCCTCAGCCGGAACCGACCCCTACTTCTCAACAGTGAACGAATAAGCTCTGATGCATGGATGGTCCCAAGCTTCAGTGAACCCGCCATTCGCATCATTTCATCCCATTGGGATTCTATTTTTGAAAGTTCAACACATCCCCGAGCCAGCTCATTCAGGGCACCATAATGGGCCATTTTATCTGCCCGCCAGAATATCGCCCCACCTGCATCGGCCAGACGAGGGGAAAACTGGTAGCCCAGTAGCCAGAACAGGCCAAAAATGATATCGCTGGATCCTGCCGTGTCCGTCATAATTTCTACCGGATTCAGCCCGGTCTGCTGCTCCAGAAGGGGACCTCTCAGAAAACGGAATCTATGGTCACTCCCGTTTTTGCAACACCGATTTTGACGACAAGTTGGCTTGCTTGAATCTATCCGGCGTCTGAATGGGATTTTATTCCCGCGCCTCGATGAGTTCCGCGCCTGATGAACCTCCAGAAAATATACGGCTTCAATGAGCCTTTCCGTTTTACAGGTTCCTCAACAGGCCGGTGGGCCGTTAGTATCATCAATATCAGTATTCGCAAAACCAGATGAATGATTGTTTAAACTGGTGTATTTCTGCCTTTATGCTTCGTAAGTTTGCTGTCGCGCCGTCAGTGCCCAGGCTATTCTGGCCAGCTTGTTTGCCAGAGCACAGGTGACGACAAAGTTGCTTTTCCGACACAACAACTCCCTGACCCAGTCGGCCAACTTGCCAGACTGGTGTTCCAGTTTTTGTATGAATACCCTGGCACACTGAACCAACAAAGTTCGGATCTTTTTGTTGCCCCGCTTGCTAATCCCTAACAATGTCGTCCGACCTCCCGTGCTGTACTGTCGGGGTACCAGCCCTGTTGCCGCCGCAAAGTCACGGCTGCTGGCGTACTGCTTCCCGTCGCCAATCTCAGTTGAAATAGTACTGGCAGTCAGCGTTCCAACGCAGGGAATACTCAGCAAGCGCTGTCCAACCTCATCTTCGTCCAACTTTCGTTTCAACTGAGATTCCAGATCTTTAATCTGCTCAACAAGATAGTGATAATGCTGTTGTAATTTCAGCAGTAACTGGCTGAGATAAAGAGGCAAACTACTGTCCTCAAGAAGGGTACTCAGTCGACTAATAACGGCAGCACCTCGCGGAACGCTGATACCAAATTCCAGCAGAAAAGCATGCATCTGATTAGTTGTTTTCACCTTATCCTGAACCAGGGATTCACGGACACGATGCAGAGCTCGCATTGCCTGCTGAGATTCGGTTCTGGGCTGCACGAAACGCATAGATGGACGTGATGCTGCTTCACAGATAGCTTCAGCATCAACGAAGTCATTTTTGTTGCTTTTAACGAATGGGCGGACAAATTGCGGTGATATCAGCTTTGGAAAATGCCCTAACTCTGCCAGCTTGCGTGCCATAAAGTGAGAACCGCCACAGGCTTCCATCGCGATGGTTGTTGCCGGGCATGTCGCCAGAAATTCGATTAGCTTTGGTCGGGTGAATTTTTTACGGTAAACGGCCTTCCCACGATGATCCTGACAATGAATATGGAAAGAGTTCTTACCCAGATCGATACCAATAAGCGCAATGTTTTCCATGATGGTTCTCCGAATGAAAGCCTGTCCTCAGCATAGTACTGGGAAGGAGGGAGTGACCATCTCATTAAATAAAGCACGTTAAGCCCATTGCAGACGCTAAATATTGACGAGGACGTCAGGTTTCTCTTGTTTGAGTTGCCTCTTGTGATAAGATAGTAATCAATTACTATCTTAAAAGGAGTGCTCGTGGACACCCATCCAAAGCATCTGCCGGCCGATGAGCGTCGTGCCGTAACTGTCGAGTCCGTCGTGGCACTTGCCGGTTCACAAAACCCAAGCGAGATAACCACTGCGGCTATCGCTAAACACATGAACTTGACCCAGGGTGCGCTGTTTCGGCACTTCCCGAACAAGGAAGCTATTTGGCAGGCGGTCATGGAGTGGGTAGCAGAGCGCCTATTAGCCAGAATCGATCGATCCGCACAAGGAATCGAGTCGCCCTTGGCAGCCATGGAGGCGATGTTCATGAGTCATATCGAATTTGTTGCTGAGCACCCAGGCGTGCCAAGAATGATGTTTGGTGAGCTTCAGCGTGCCGAATCGACACCGGCCAAGCGCATGGTGCAAACCTTGATTCAGCGCTACGGCGAACGTTTGGATCGTTTCATCGAGAAAGGCAAGGCCAGCGGCGAGCTGCCTCCCTCGCTTGACAACGAGGCAGCGGCAACGCTGTTCATTGGCACGATCCAGGGCTTGGTCATGCAATCGCTGTTGGCGGGTGATGTGGGACGTATGCACCGCGATGCGCCGCGCGTCTTTGCAATTTATCGGCGTGGCATAAGGAGTGCGCAATGAAAAAGTTATCCTTGCAAGGCCGCACCCTGGCGCTGCTTGCCGTCATCATTCCTTTGCTGGTGCTTTTTATTTATGTCGGTCTGCGATCAGGGCCGCTCGCCCCGGTCGCTGTGACGGTGGCAAGCGTTGAATCACGGGCTATCACACCGGCGCTGTTCGGCATCGGCACGGTGGAGGCGCGCTACACCTACAAGATCGGGCCGACGTTTGCCGGGCGCGTCAAACGCCTGGAGGTGCATGTAGGCGACCAGGTCAAGGCCGGACAGGTGCTCGGCGAGATGGAGCCGGTCGACCTCGATGATCGGGTGCGCTCACAGGAGTCGGTATTCAAGCGGGCGGAAGCGGCTTTGCGCGAGGCAGAAGCCCGGCAAGCCTACGCGCAAACCCAGGTGCGCCGCTATGAGCAATTGTTTGCGGTGCGCTCGACCAGCGAGGAAATCGTCACCACCAAGCGGCAGGAACTGCAGATCGCCGATGCCGCCCTATCCGCCGCTCGGGAAGATATTGCCCGGGCACGCTCCGACCGCGAAGGACTCGTCGCGCAGCGGAGCAATCTGCGCCTGATCGCGCCGGTCGACGGTGTAGTCGCCGTGCGCGATGCCGATCCCGGCACGACCATCGTCGCGGGTCAGGCCGTGGTGGAGGTGATCGACCCCAAGAGTTTGTGGATCAATGTGCGCTTCGACCAGATCAGCGCATCGGGGCTGGCTGGGGGGCTGCCGACCCGTATCGTCCTTCGTTCGCGTGGTGGCCAGACCTTGAAAGGTCGCGTGCTGCGGGTGGAACTCAAGGCCGACGCGGTAACCGAGGAAACGCTTGCCAAGGTGACATTCGATAACAAACCAGAACCTTTGCCACCAGTGGGTGAACTGGCCGAAGTCACGGTTGACTTGCCGGCGCTCCCGGCCGCTCCACTGATCCCCAACGCTGCCGTCCAGCGTGAAGGCGATAAAGTTGGTGTCTGGCAAATCGTGGATGGTGAGCTGCATTTCTCCCCGGTCAAGCTCGGCACTTCCGACCTCAATGGTTACGTGCAGGTGCGCGAAGGGCTCAAGAATGGGGACCAGGTTGTGACCTATAGCGAAAAGGCACTGACGGCGCGCAGCCGCATCCATGTGGTCGAGCATATCCCGGGAGTTTCACGATGATCAGCCTGGCCGGCCGCGACATTCTCCATGCCTGGGGGAAATTCGTCTTCACCGGCATCGGTCTGGGTCTGCTGATCGGCGTCACCCTAGTCATGGCTGGGGTGTACCGAGGCATGGTGGACGACGGCAAGGCGTTGCTCGACAACAGTGGCGCTGACCTTTGGGTGGTGCAAAAGGATACTCTGGGTCCTTATGCGGAGTCGTCCAGCCTCAACGATGACGTGTATCGCGCCATTCTCGCCATGCCGGGAGTCTCACAGGCAGCGAACGCGACCTACCTGACCATGCAGGTACGCAAGGGCGAGAGTGATGTACGCACCATGGTGGTCGGCATCGCGCCCGGTGCGTTGGGGGCTACACCCGGATGGCCTCCTTATCTCGTCGCTGGACGCCAGATCACGCGCGGTCACTACGAGGCTGTGGCCGACATCGCCACCGGCTTCAAACTGGGAGATCGTCTTGCCATTCGCCGCAATCATTACACCGTCGTGGGGCTGACACGGCGCATGGTGTCGTCCAGCGGCGACCCGATGGTATTCATTCCGCTCAAAGATGCCCAGGAGGCCCAGTTCCTCAAGGACAACGATGCCATCTGGCAAAGCCGGCGTCGCACCGAAGCCAACCCGGTCTTCAATCGACCCGGTGATCCAGGTTTGCTGGATGCCGTGATTGCTTCACAGAGCAGCAACGCGTTCGTCAATGCCGTGCTGGTCACTCTGAAACCTGGTCATGCGCCGGACGAGGTTGCCGAATCCATCCAGCGCTGGAAGCGTTTGACGGTCTACACCCGGGCACAGATGGAAGACATCCTCGTCGGCAAGCTGATCGCCACCTCGGCCAAGCAGATCGGCATGTTCCTTGTGATTCTGGCCATCGTTAGCGCGGCCATCGTTGCCTTCATCATCTATTCGCTGACGATGGACAAAATCCGTGAGATCGCGGTGTTGAAGCTCATCGGCACACGCAACCGAACCATCGCCGTGATGATCATGCAGCAGGCGCTCGCCCTGGGCGTGATTGGCTTCGTGGTCGGCAAGATCACAGCCACCTTTTCAGCACCGGCTTTTCCAAAATATGTCCTGCTCACGCCAATGGATTCTGTCGCCGGTTTTTTTGCCGTGCTCGTGATCTGCGTTCTAGCTAGCCTCGTCGCCATTCGCATGGCACTCAAGGTCGATCCGGCCGAAGCCATTGGAGGTTGAGATGAGTGGCAAAGGGATACACATCGAAAGTTTAAGCAAGCGGTATGGCGATGGTGACACCGCTGTCTTTGCCTTGAGAGACGTGAATATGCATGTTGCGCCTGGTGAAGTGGTGGGACTGATCGGCCCTTCCGGGTCCGGCAAGAGCACGCTGCTCAAGTGTCTGGGTGCGGTGATCGAACCGACCGCCGGTCGCATGACGCTGGGCGATGAAGTGATCTACGCCGATGGCTGGAAAGTCCGCGACCTGCGCGCCTTACGGCGTGACAAGATCGGTTTCGTTTTCCAGGCGCCGTACCTGATTCCGTTTCTCGATGTCACCGACAACGTGGCGCTGCTGCCGATGCTTGCAGGCGTCGCGAATGGAGAGTCGCGCGCGAAGGCACTGGAATTGCTCACAGCGCTTGATGTGCAACACCGAGCTCGCGCAATGCCCTCGCAACTCTCCGGTGGCGAGCAGCAACGGGTCGCCATCGCGCGCGGACTGGTCAATCGTCCGCCGGTGATCCTGGCCGATGAACCCACTGCGCCGCTGGATTCCGAGCGCGCCATGGCTGTAATCCGCATCCTCAACGACATGGCCCGGAAGTTCGAGACCGCCATCATCGTCGTCACCCATGACGAAAAGATCATCCCCACATTCAAGCGCATCTACCACATCCGCGACGGCGTGACCCATGAGGAAGCTGGCGAAGGGCGGGAGTTCGAATGAGAGAACGATTGAATTACAGGAGAATTTCATGACCCACCGCAAACACAGCCACGCATTTGGAACTATCACCCTGACCGTTACGGCCTGCCTGCTTTTATGGGGTTTTCAGTTGCCAGCTTGGGCTGGTGACGCTACCCAGGTTGAGCCACTGGCGCTACGCAAGATCATGCAGGAACTCGGGCGCAACATGCAGGCTATTACCGGTGCGATTTCGCAGGAGGAATGGGTTCAGGTCGTTCAGCTCGCCCCAAAAGTTGCTGCACACCCCGAGCCACCGCTTACTGAAAAAATGCGCATCCTTGCTTACCTCGGCGCTGATGCGACCAAGTTCAGAAACTTTGACGCGCAGACTCACGAGGCGGCGCTGGCCATGAAGCTGGCTGCTGCGAGCAGCGACGGCAAGGCGGTGATCCAATCATTCGCCCACGTGCAGGAAAGCTGCTTGGGCTGCCACCAAGCTTTCCGTAAACCTTTCGTGGAGCATTTTTATGGAGCACGCTAAAACATGCCAGCGCCCCATCAGCCTCGAAAGACGGCTTGCGGCAACTTACCTGGTAGCTGGTCTGGTCACCGCCGGTCTGGCCGGCTGCGCCGCCGGCCCTGATTTTCAGCGTCCCACCGCACCCGATGTGGCCTACACTGCAACACCGGTAGCTGATAGAACCGTGTCCGCTCCCACGCAGTTCGGCGAAACACAACGTCTAGTCGAAGGGCTTCCGATCGAAACGCAATGGTGGCAAAGCTTGGGTTCATCCGCACTCGACGGACTGATAAACGAAGCTTTCCATGTCAGCCCGACGCTGGCGAGCATCAGCGCCAATTTGCGACAGGCGCAGGAGCTTCTTGCCGCACAGGCGGGCTCGACGCAATATCCACAGGTAGATGTCGCACTGGGATCTCAGCGCCAGCAAATGAGTCCCAGTAGCCAAGGGTTGAGCGGAGACGCACGTCAATTCAGCCTCTACAACGCCAGCGTTGGCGTGCATTACAACCTCGATCTGGCTGGCGGCAACCGGCGCGCACTCGAAGCCTTGGCTGCTCGCGCCGACTACCGTCGCTTCGAACTGAATACTGCGCGCCTGGCCCTTGCCGGCAACATGGCAACCGCTGCCATTACCCGAGCACGCCTCGCCGCGCAACTAGAAGCCACTACTGCCATTTTGCGCGTGCAGGATGAGCAACTGCGCCTAGCCCATGAACGCGTGCGTATCGGTCAGGCCTCACCTGATGAAGCGTTGAGCCTACAAGCTCAGGCGGAGCAAACGCGGGCAGAACTGCCTGCGCTGCGTAAACAACTGCAACAAACCGAACATCTACTGGCGGTGCTAGCCGGTCGTGCCCCAGGCACGGGTGGCATCCCGGCCTTCACTCTGGCCGATTTCACTCTGCCCGTCGAGATGCCGCTCGTCGTGCCCTCAGAACTGGTGCGCCGCCGACCGGATATCCAGGCGTCAGAGGCGCTGTTGCATGCGGCCAATGCAGACTATGGTGTGGCTGTCGCCAAGCTCTACCCACAGATCAACCTGAGCGCCAACCTTGGCTCTCAAGCGCTGACCACCGGTGCCCTGTTCGGTGGTGGCTCGGCAGTGTGGGGCCTAGTTGCGCAGCTCACCCAGCCTCTTTTTAATCCAGGGCTACCCGCTGAAAAAAGAGCGGCGCTCGCCGCTTTTGATGCCGCCGCAGCCAATTACCAGAGCGTCGTATTGGAGTCTTTGCGTAACGTCGCCGATACCCTGCGCGGGGTGGAAAGCGATGCACAAACTTTGACTGCCCTCGCTGCCGCTGATATGGCTGCACAGGCCTCATTGCAGTCGGTCGAGCGGCAATACCGGCTGGGCGCGGCCAGCTACCTGCAACTGCTCATCGCGCAGCAACAGGCACAGTCAATCCGGATCAATATGGTTGCGGCCCAGGCACAACGCCTAGTCGATAGTGTTGCTTTATATCAGGCCCTGGGAGGTGGTGTCAGTTAAGGCTATACCCTAACTTGATGTCAGGCAGGGCCGCGCCGCTTCGTCAGAATAGAGTCTGCTTTCCCATTTTTTGACACATGCCCGCGAAGGTTATAGATTTCAGCCTGACAGAAATGGGCTTTGAGGCACAACGGAACAGAAAGTGCACTTAAGCCGCCTTCAACCAAGGAGACATCGTGCAGGGGCACCGCATCGGCTACGTCCGGGTCAGCAGCTTTGACCAGAACCCGGAACGCCAGCTGGAACAAACCCAGGTGAGCAAGGTGTTCACCGACAAGGCATCGGGCAAGGACACCCAGCGCCCCCAGCTCGAAGCGCTGCTGAGCTTCGTCCGCGAAGGCGATACAGTGGTGGTGCACAGCATGGATCGGCTGGCCCGCAACCTCGATGACCTGCGTCGCTTGGTACAGAAGCTGACTCAGCGCGGCGTGCGCATCGAGTTCCTGAAGGAGGGCCTGGTGTTCACTGGCGAGGACTCGCCGATGGCCAACCTGATGCTGTCGGTGATGGGGGCCTTCGCTGAGTTCGAGCGCGCCCTGATCCGCGAGCGGCAGCGTGAGGGCATCGCCTTGGCCAAGCAGCGTGGCGCGTACCGGGGCCGCAAGAAAGCCCTGTCCGATGAGCAGGCTGCTACCCTGCGGCAGCGAGCGACGGCCGGCGAGCCCAAGGCGCAGCTTGCCCGCGAGTTCAACATCAGCCGGGAAACCCTCTACCAGTACCTCCGCACGGACGACTGACACATGCCGCGTCGCTTGATCCTCTCGGCCACGGAGCGGGACACCCAGCTTGCGCTGCCGGAAAGCCAGGATGACCTGATCCGCTACTACACCTTCAACGACTCCGACCTGTCGCTGATCCGCCAGCGACGCGGCGACGCCAACCGCCTCGGCTTCGCCGTGCAGCTCTGCCTGCTGCGCTACCCCGGTTACGCGCTGGGAACCGACAGCGAGCTGCCCGAGCCGGTCATCCTGTGGGTGGCGAAGCAAGTCCAGGCCGAGCCGGCGAGCTGGGCAAAGTACGGCGAGCGCGACGTGACCCGTCGCGAGCATGCCCAGGAACTGCGCACCTACCTGCAACTGGCCCCGTTCGGCCTGTCCGACTTCCGCGCCCTGGTGCGCGAGCTAACCGAGCTGGCCCAGCAGACCGACAAAGGCTTGCTGCTGGCCGGTCAGGCCCTGGAGAGCCTACGGCAGAAACGACGCATCCTGCCGGCGCTGAGCGTGATTGACCGGGCCTGCTCGGAAGCCATTGCGCGAGCCAATCGGCGGGTCTACCGCGCCCTGGTCGAACCACTCACGGACTCGCATCGGGCCAAGCTGGACGAGCTGTTGAAGCTCAAGGCCGGCAGCAGCATCACCTGGTTGACCTGGCTGCGCCAGGCACCGCTGAAACCCAACTCTCGGCACATGCTGGAACACATCGAGCGGCTGAAGACATTTCAGTTGGTGGACTTGCCCGAAGGCCTGGGCCGGCACATCCACCAGAACCGCCTGCTCAAGCTGGCCCGCGAGGGTGGGCAGATGACGCCCAAAGACCTCGGTAAGTTCGAGCCGCAGCGCCGCTACGCGACCCTGGCCGCCGTGGTGCTGGAGAGCACCGCGACCGTGATCGATGAGCTGGTCGATCTGCATGACCGCATCCTGGTCAAGCTGTTCAGCGGCGCGAAGCACAAGCATCAGCAGCAGTTCCAGAAGCAGGGCAAGGCGATCAACGACAAGGTGCGCCTGTACTCCAGGATCGGCCAGGCGCTGCTGGAAGCGAAGGAAAGCGGCAGCGACCCCTATGCCGCCATCGAGGCGGTGATTCCCTGGGACGAGTTCACCGAGAGCGTCAGCGAGGCCGAGCTGCTGGCCCGGCCGGAAGGCTTCGACCACCTGCACCTGGTCGGCGAGAACTTCGCCACCCTGCGCCGTTACACGCCGGCCTTGCTGGAGGTGCTGGAACTGCGCGCCGCGCCGGCCGCGCAAGGCGTGCTGGCAGCCGTGCAGACCCTGCGTGAGATGAACGCCGACAACCTGCGCAAGGTGCCGGCCGATGCACCCACGGCCTTCATCAAGCCGCGCTGGAAGCCGCTGGTGATCACCCCGGAAGGCCTCGACCGGAAATTCTACGAAATCTGCGCCCTGTCCGAGCTGAAGAACGCCCTGCGCTCCGGCGACATCTGGGTCAAGGGCTCGCGGCAGTTCCGCGACTTCGACGACTACCTGCTGCCGGCCGAGAAGTTCGCCGCACTCAAGCGCGAGCAGGCCCTGCCCCTGGCGATCAACCCGAACAGCGACCAGTACCTGGAAGAGCGTTTGCAGCTGCTGGACGAGCAGTTGGCCACCGTCACCCGCCTGGCCAAGGACAACGAGCTGCCCGATGCCATCCTCACCGAGTCAGGGCTGAAAATCACCCCGCTGGATGCGGCGGTGCCGGATCGGGCGCAGGCGCTGATCGACCAAACCAGCCAGTTACTGCCGCGCATCAAGATCACCGAACTGCTGATGGACGTGGACGACTGGACGGGCTTCAGCCGCCACTTCACCCACTTGAAGGACGGGGCCGAGGCCAAAGACAGGACGTTGCTGCTGTCCGCAATCCTCGGTGATGCGATCAACCTCGGGCTGACCAAGATGGCCGAGTCGAGCCCCGGCCTGACCTACGCCAAGCTGTCCTGGCTGCAAGCCTGGCACATCCGCGACGAAACCTATTCGGCGGCCTTGGCCGAGCTGGTCAACCACCAGTATCGCCACGCCTTTGCCGCCCACTGGGGCGACGGCACGACCTCATCCTCCGATGGCCAGCGCTTCCGCGCGGGTGGCCGGGGCGAGAGCACCGGGCACGTCAACCCGAAGTACGGTAGCGAGCCGGGACGGCTGTTCTATACCCATATCTCCGACCAGTACGCGCCGTTCAGCACCCGCGTGGTGAATGTCGGCGTCCGCGATTCCACCTATGTGCTCGACGGCCTGCTGTACCACGAGTCCGACCTGCGGATCGAGGAGCACTACACCGACACGGCCGGCTTCACCGATCACGTCTTTGCCCTGATGCACCTGCTAGGCTTCCGCTTCGCGCCGCGCATCCGCGACCTCGGCGAAACCAAGCTGTACGTGCCGCAGGGCGTGCAAGCCTACCCGACGTTGCGCCCGCTGATCGGCGGCACCCTGAACATCAAGCACGTGCGTGCCCACTGGGACGACATCCTGCGCCTGGCCAGCTCGATCAAGCAGGGCACCGTCACCGCCTCGCTGATGCTGCGCAAGCTCGGCAGCTACCCGCGCCAGAACGGACTGGCCGTGGCCCTGCGCGAGCTGGGCCGGATCGAGCGCACGCTGTTCATCCTGGACTGGCTGCAAAGTGTTGAACTGCGCCGCCGCGTGCATGCCGGCCTGAACAAAGGTGAGGCGCGCAACTCGCTGGCCAGGGCGGTGTTCTTCAACCGCCTTGGGGAAATCAGGGATCGGAGCTTCGAGCAGCAGCGCTACCGGGCCAGCGGCCTCAACCTGGTGACGGCGGCTATCGTGCTGTGGAACACGGTGTACCTGGAACGCGCCACCCAGGGGTTGGTCGAGGCCGGCAAGCCGGTGGACGGCGAGCTGCTGCAATTCCTGTCGCCGCTGGGCTGGGAGCACATCAACCTAACCGGCGATCATGTACAGAACCTTAAGCGGCAAGCGAATTAATAATACCGTCTAACGTGTTGTTTTGCTTGGATTTTCTCTGCCTACTCTTTTTGCCGTTTTTGGATAAATACACCATTGCCCACTCCAACTTCTCTGTTATTTCCTGCCACGCACCATGGATGATGCTCGCCAATATCGGCATTAACCAAAGCGCGCTGTTTTTGGCAATCTTCAGCATCGATAACTCCGCGCTGCCAATCAGCGTCAGCGCCAGCCGACGTTTGACCAGCAAGGCCAGCAAACTAGCCCAGATCAAGCCTTCCGCTATCGCTTTTTGTCGTGTCGCGAACGCCTTCAACCGGTTATGTGATTTCAGCTCTTTGAACAACAGTTCGATCTGCCAACGGCAACGATACAATGCCATCACCTTCTCGGCTGGCCATCGCTCACGCGGAAGATTGGTCATCCATATACAGAACCGTTTTTCCTCTGCAAACCAACGTCTTATGAGTCGATATTTATACTTTCCCGAACTCACATCCAGATCCAGAACCTCGGCTCTGCAGCTTCTCCGATCGATATCCTTGAGCTTTTTTCCGAGTAACTTGGGCATTTCCCTGCCGTCCTGTCGGTAAGCTGCCTGTACTTTGGGATTGAGATTTTGACTCCCTCTGACCAGATAGCTTCCTTTGGCTTTGGTCACATCAGCAAAGTACTCGCGGCTGATGTAACCGGCATCCGCCAATAACAGTTTGTTATTTAACGAATTTGCGGCCGGAAGATGCTTGCGCTCCGATTCGGTATCCGCCGTGATACTCATCGATATCGGCGACTGGTCCAGCAAGGACATGGTCATATGACACTCTACCGCAGCGGGGCTGTGCTTATTGAATCGGCCCGGGAAATGTTCTGCCAATTGCGGATGTAACGCGAATGACGACCCGTCCTGCAGCAGTACCTGCTCAAAGCCTGCCAGTCCGTGGGCGTCCGGTAGACACTCCTTGAGGCGTAAGGCGATGGCTCGTTCAACCAGTGCGCGCATGAACAAGGGAAAACCCTGCTTGCGTAACTGGTTGTGAAAGGGTTTATACGCTATTTGGTCAGTATCATGGAGCTGCAACGCATTGAAATGGCGATGCAAACCAGCAATACCATCCACCTTGTCGCAACCAAGCCCTGAGAGCAGAGCCGGGAGTAGTCTCGCAGGCTGGATATCCCGGAGTCGCTGACAAAAACCGGTAAATTTACCGATCCGGTTGAGTTCAGAAGAGCTAAGAAGTTGCTTGAGGTACTGGGTTGCATTGATAATAGTCATGGCTTCGGGCGTGTCGGTTTTTTTTTGCGATTAAATCAGATCACAAACGAAGCCTTTTTTCTATCTATTTCAATTGGTTGTAGCTAAAGATCCTGTACATGACAGGTCACTGCAGCGGCCAAACTGTTGCCACATCTCAGTTCAGGAGGAAACGCAATGACTCAGGAAAGGATCCAGACCCGCTACCCACTCGGCGGCCCCTTCGCCACCCAGGCTGAGCTGGAGCAGGCCATCACCCAGGCCATAACGACCCACAGACAAGATTTCTTCCCTCTGCTGGAACGGCTGGTGGACGTGGGGGACACCCGGGTCAACCTCAGTCAGGAGAACCCGCTGCGGGTGCTCAGCATCGAACTCGCTGACGGCCGTGAAGGAGTGGCCCATATCAACTACGAGTCCAACTTCGCCGAGAGCTGCCTGATTATCAACGAATACGACCAGCACCAGACCAGCCTGGCCTTTCGCCTCGACGGGGATGCACTTATCTTCGACGTCGAACTGCCGATCGCGTGGAATTTCAATAACTGAAGATTCAGCGGTGTAATGCCGCCTGGTTGCTACACCCGGTCAGCCAGCTCCCCTCACCCTAACCCTCTCCCAAAGGGAGAGGGGATCAGCCCGTGCCAACCTCCAGCCGTGGTAGTCACTCCATACTCTGCTGTTATTTCAGGCGCCTGTAATCTTCCCCATATGGCTGTCATCTGAATAGCAATATCCAGCATATAGCCACCATAACCCTCACTCATGTACAGGATCTTTAGCGGCAACCAATTGAAATAGATATAAAAAAGGCTTCGTTTGTGATCTGATTTTATCGCCAAACAAAATCAACACGCGCGAAGCCTATGACTATTATCAACGCTAATTACTATCTGGAGCAACTCTTGGCTCCCGCCGCACTCGAGCGCATTGCTCGGCTCTGCAAGTTTTGTCTGCGTCAGCGTGCCATTACCCCAGCCATGCTCGTACCTGCACTGCTGCGGGCCATGGGAGGCGACCAGGTCAATGACATTGCCGGTTTACACCGCCATTTCAATGCCTTGCAACTGGTAAACACCCATCAGGTTTCTTACAAACCGTTTCACAATCAGCTGCGCAAAGAGAGCTTTGCCCTGTTTATGAAAGCCCTGGTCGAGCGGGCCATCGCCTTGCGTATCGACCATCAACTCAAAGCAGCCTCCCTCGGCGCGTTCAAGCAGGTGTTACTGCACGATGGCACCTCCTTTGCGGTGCATCGGCGCCTTGCTGCTGATTTTCCCGGCCGGTTCAAGACCATCAGTCCGGCAGCTATCGAGTGCCATATGACCATGTCACTGTCGGAGCAGAGCCCGTTGTGCATGAGTGTGTCTGCCGATACCGCAGGGGAACGGCAATTTCTGCCTGAAGCCCACACGCTGACCAACTGCCTGCTGCTGGCTGACGCAGGTTACATTGACAGGGCTTGGTTTGAGCAGGTGAACGACGCTGGCGGATTTTATCTGGTGCGCGGCACGAAAAGCCTGAACCCCAAGATAATCCAAGCCTGGCGCGGTGATGGACGGGAAGTACCCAAGCTGGCGGGACTATCTCTGAGAGAGGCCGGACGGCGACGCTGTCGGGCCGAGGTACTGGATATGGTGGTGAAGTCCGGCCAGGTCGAGTACCGGTTGATCCGGCGCTGGTTTGCTGAGGAAAAGCGGTTCTGTCTGTGGATGACGAACCTACCGCGAGCAGCATGGTCAGCAGAGCAGGTGATGAGCCTGTATCGCTGCCGTTGGCAGGTGGAGTTGTTATTTAAAGAGTGGAAATCGCACAACCGGCTCAAGGGGTTTGTGACGGGCGAGAAAGCGATTGCCGAGGGGTTGGTGTGGACGAGCCTGCTGTCGCTGGTGATGAAGAGACGGGTCGCGCAGAGTGTGATGAGTGGGGCGCTATCGATGCTGAAAGCGTCGAAGAACAGTGCGACGTGGTGGCTACCGCTATTGGAAGCAGTGGCCCATAGGGCGCTGACAGAAATAAGGGAAAGATTGGAATGGGCTGCCGATTATTTGGCCAAGAACGCCTGCCGAACCAAGCAGAGAAAGTCGATACAGAACAGGACCTTGGAAGGCGTTTTAAATGGACTCGCCGCTTAAGGTCCTGTACATGAACCGGCGATTACGTCTGGCGGCAGAGCCGCAGACTGGAAGACGGGAAGTTTCGGCCCTTACGGATGCCCGGAAAACCTTAGCGTACGATTTTTTCCGAATTCTGCGGGCTCCCCTATTAGCGTAGAGAAAAGTGTTGGACCATTTTGAGTCGTGGTTATGCGTGAAGACTATAGCGTCAGTCCAGTATGATTTCCCAATACCCTGTAGCTATAGTTTCGATAGCTTCGAATCGGCATTGCAGGCGTATCCCCGTCAGCGGATTTCGAGCGGACGCCGTCGCTTGCCAACGTTGGTGTGAGACCGGCGGGCGAGATCGCCCCTGCCAACGCGACCGCTGAGAGGTCGACTCCTCAACCGCTTGGGCGCTTATCGCCTCCATCCGGATGCTCACCCGCCGAACAGCAATAAACCGCTATTTTCGATAAACTTCTGAATCCGGCTCCGAGGTATGGAAACTATGTCGTACCGCTATTGGATATGTTGCGCGCATACCTTCATAGTCTGACACGCGAAATCTTTAAATCCTGAGTATATTTCGGAAGAAATTTCGATCTGATCGATAAGACTTCAGGATACAGCAAGCTGGAGACACCGATGAAAGCCGTTGGTTACAAGGTTCCGGGACCCATCGCCGAGGACGCCTCTCTGGTCGACATTGATCTGCCTCGGCCTGTCGCTGAAGGAGGCGATATCCTGGTTGAGGTGAAGGCTGTCTCGGTCAACCCGGTCGACTACAAAATCCGCAGCAGCACGCCGCCCGCTGATGGCGATTGGAAAGTGCTGGGATGGGATGCGGCCGGGATCGTGCAAGAGGTCGGCCCCGACGTGACGCAGTTCGCGGTAGGCGACGAGGTCTATTATGCCGGATCGCTCATAAGGCCTGGCACCAATGCGGAGTTCCATCTCGTCGACGCCCGGATCGTCGGTCGTAAACCCGCGTCGCTCGACTGGGCGGAAGCGGCGGCGCTGCCACTCACGACGTTGACGGCCTGGGAAGCCATGTTCGATCGCCTGGACGTGACGAAGCCCGTTCCCGGGGCACGTATAGGAAGAATAAACGCCCTTTTCACCCAAGTCCAACAGCTTTGGACCGCAGTTGACTCTTTCGACACCCCTGCGATGCAACCCAATCCGGCTGACGGGGAGCCAGCAACGCTGAAAATTTACCCTCCTCTTTCCCACTAGCGGCTCCTTTTCCGACAACCAGCACGGCGGATCCCTGCCGCGGCGCTGTGAACGCAGCATTTTGATTGGTATCGTTGGCCTTCAGGCTCGTCAGTCAAACAGACCCAGGAGCAGCTCAGCCGGTGGCGCCCGGCTTTCGGGTAACGCCCTGGTCCCGCTGGTTTCGGCTTTGTGCTTCAGGTGATCAAGGATCTGCTTGATCACTATAGGGTCTTCAATGCAGGCGATGACTTTCATGGCGCCGCCGCAGCCGCTGCAGGTCTCGATGTCGATATTGAAAACACGCTTGAGCCGTTGCGCCCATGTCATCGACGCTCGCCGTTGTGCTGGTGTTGCCGGTTCATCAGCCACCCTGACCTTGTTGCCCCTGCCCCGTTTTGCCGGCGTGACCAACGCCCGGTGCCGACTGTTGGGTGCGAACACCCCGTGGAAGCGGGTTAGGTTGACTCTGGGCTTCGGTACCAGGGCGGCCAGCCTTGCAATGAAATCCAATGGTTCGAAAATGACGTGCGTGGTGCCGTCCCGGTACGGCGTCTTGAGCTGGTAGCGCACGTTGCCGCCTCGTGTTCGCCACACTGTAAGAGATCTGTTCATGCTGCGCTGATCTCAAGACCTCATAAAAACTGAGGTCTTGCTTCGGTCGATAAGCTGGTCTGATATTGGCATTATTTATTCCTTTCAAATACATGGGTAATGCGACTTACACAGATTTTTTATGCTCTCTTGGACTCCATGTGAAGGAGATCGTCACATTCTTTACATATAGAAAATAGAGTTCTTTAGCCAGCTGCAATTTCAGATTAACCGATTCGGTAAGCTTTCTGCATTTCCGGAGACAACTTTTTTAGCCAGCTTGAGAGACTGAAGCCTTTTCTATCGGTACTATTTAATTTAGTAAAATACAGATGTTCATCCCAGCGAGGACCGAAATCTACTTCTGCAAGACTTACAAGCTGTTTGTTTCTGCGAAGACGATGCTTTTGATGGTAATCTTCGGCGGGCCAAAAATAACCATTTTGTTCTCCGGCCTCAATCACCTCGGGAGATTTCTCCTTTCCAATCGCTTGAATCAGTTCTTCAGCTACTTGTTTTTGCTCCAGATCAAAAACAAAAAGTATCTGGCGATACTGGCCCTGCTTTCTACCATGAACAGACCATGATTCAAAACTTCCAAGAAGTTCCCTGTAGCTGATTTGGTCTTTATCGTAGATCACTCTGACGACTTCGGCGTGTCCGTTGATGTTGCGGTAACTCGGATCCAGAGTTGATGCTCCAGCGTAGCCAACACGTGTTTGCACTACTCCCTGCGTCCCTCCAAAATTAGAATCCGGTCCCCAAAAGCAACCCATGCCGAAAACCGTTTGACTAAGCTTCCCGATTTTCAATGCTTCTTCGATTGCTTCAGGGGTTGCAAATTCATAGCTTTCAACACCGTCTTCTTTATTCATTTTTAGATCCGACATATTTTTCTCCTAACTTTCAAGAATTGTAGCCACTCCCATTCCTCCCGCCGTGCAAACGACGATAAGGCCACGTTTTCCAGGACCAGCTGAGTGCAGTATCTTTGCTAAAACTCCGACGATCTTAGCGCCAGTAGCCGCAAACGGATGCCCAAGGGCAATGCTACTTCCACGGACATTTAGCTTCGAGCGGTCAATTTTTCCGAGAGGCTCTGATCGTCCCAAACGTGTTTTGCAGTATTCAGCAGACTCCCACGCCTTCATCGTGCAGAGCACTTGTCCAGCGAACGCCTCGTGAATTTCGTAAAAATCAAAATCCTGAAGCTTTAAGCCGTTTCGCTTCAATAATTCACTGACCGCCACAGTTGGAGCCATGAGCAAACCTTCGCCAGCGACGTAATCCACGGCAGAAGTATGAGAATCCACAATCTTGGCCAACAGCGGCCAATTATTCTTTTTAGCCTCTTCTTCGGAAGCCAAAAGAACGGTGGACGAGCCATCCGTGAGTGAACTCGAGTTGCCTGCCGTCAGAGTTCCTTTTTCGGATCGATCAAATGCTGGCTTTAGCTTTGCCAACTTCTCTAAAGTCGTATCGCCACGCATGATTCCATCCGTACTTTTTCCTAAAAATGGAAAAACGAGATCGGCATAAAAGCCGTCTTTGTACGCTTTCGCGGCGTTCAGATGGCTTGCCAGAGCCAGCTCGTCTTGCTCTTGCCGGGAAATTTTCCATTCTTTGACCATCAACTCACAATGTTCACCCATTGACTTCCCTGTTCGCGGTTCAACGACGGCGGGTGGCACGGGTTTTAAATCGCTCGGCCTAAAGCTCAAAAAGATTCTTAGTTTCTCGCCGAGTGTTCTGGCCGAATTCAATGCAACGAGCTTCTGCGAGAACGAACGAGTCACCATAATTGGCAAGTCGCTAGGTAATCCCCCCGAAAAACTGAGGTGCTCATAAGTAGAATTTTCTCGTATCTTGAACGCAGGAGGTTCTACATGAAAACATCACGCTTTAGCGATGCACAGATCATCGCCATCCTCAAGCAGGCCGAGTCTGGTTCACCCGTCCCTGAGCTCTGCCGTGAGCATGGCATCAGCTCCGCCACCTTCTACAAGTGGCGCTCCAAATTCGGTGGCATGGATGCCTCTCTCATGGCGCGCCTCAAAGAGCTGGAAGAGGAAAATCGTCGCCTTAAGAAGATGTATGCCGAGGAGCGCCTAAAGGCTGAGATCATCTCCGAGGCGATGGCAAAAAAGTGGTGACGCCATCTGCCCGCAGGGAGATGGCGACCAAGGCTGTGGCTCATTACGCCATTTCTATCCGTCTGGCTTGCCAGGTGTTCAAGGTGAGCGAGGGTTGCTACCGTTATCAGCCCGTGCTGGCTGATGAAAACCAGGAGATTGCCGACTGGCTGCTGCGCCTCACCGCCAACCAGCGCAACTGGGGTTTCGGACTGTGCTTCCTGTACCTGCGTAACGTCAAAGGCTTTGGCTGGAACCACAAGCGGGTCTACCGGATCTATCGGGCGCTAGAGCTCAATCTGCGGATAAAACCCAAGAAGCGGCTAGTGCGGGCCAAGCCGGAGCCGTTGGCAGTCCCTGACCAACCGAATCACTGTTGGTCGATGGACTTTATGCATGACCAGCTCAGCGATGGTCGTTCGGTGCGGTTGTTTAATGTGATCGATGACTTCAATCGCGAAGCACTGTGCATCGAGGTGGATTTTTCCTTGCCTGCCTCGCGAGTCAAACGGGTGCTGGAGCAGGTCATCGAGTGGCGGGGCAAACCAGCCGCAATCCGCTGTGATAATGGTCCGGAATACATCAGCGAAGAGCTCAAGCAATGGGCGCAGCAGAAGAGGATTGCGCTGAGGTATATCCAGCCAGGCAACCCGCAGCAGAATGCCTACATAGAGCGATTTAACCGCACTGTGCGTTACGACTGGTTGGGCCATTACCTGTTTGAGTCACTGAATGAGTTACAGGAATTTGCCACGAACTGGCTGTGGGTTTATAACCATGAGCGGCCCAATATGGCGCTGGGCGGCTACACGCCGAAACAGCGCTTGGCACAGGCCGCATGACCTCTACTTTTGAGTGCTCCAAAAAATGGGGGGATTACCGCTATTGCTATCCACGCCGCCCGCAATACCGCTCTCGATTTGGTAGCTGGATATTTTGTGTGCGATCTGAATCGTAGTTTCTAAACTGGTACCGCAAGCCCGCTGCACGTTATATGCTGGCGTATTCGGATGTAAGCCAGAAGCCTGAACAACTTCACGCGCAAAGTTCCAGTTGGCCGAACTTTGCATGAGTGCACCCAGAGCCACGTCACCCACGACTTTGCCCTTTAAGTTATATCTTTCGACTAAACTTTTCAGGCTAGCGGTCATAAGCTCTGGCGTGGTGACATCTCGATAGGCAGTCATTGATTTCATAAATGGAATACGGACGCCACCTACGACATAAGTAGTTCTCGTTTTCATAATTTCACCTCCGGCTTTGTGTGCCGTTCAAAAACTTCTCCGACCTTCACGTCGTACGATTCAAAAATGTAGTCTTTGCCAAGCATCTTGGCTTTTTTGTGTTCGGGATGCTTATCCCAAGCATCGAAAGCTTCTCTGGTAAGGAACTCGACAATTAGAACATCTTCACCGTTAGGAGAAGAAAACCGCTCATGGCTTCCGTAACCAGGAATGGCTTCGACAAGCGCGGACATCTCGGCGTATCTTCTTTCAAACTCCCCACCGTGCTCCTTGGCAACACGACTGCGGAAAACTGCTATAATCATTGATCTGACTCCTTACTAAGCTAATTACAATCCTCAAAAAAAAGATCTCGTTATTTCATCGAAGCTTCCAACCACTTGTCGAGATCCTTGAACTTGGGGTTTCTCAGCTTCTTTGTCCCAACCAGTATTGTCGGGAAATTTAACTTTCCAGTAGTATAAAGGGATCGCAGTTCATCAGCTGCCGCGTCGTCTTCGTGAACATCTAAAAAATCAAACTCGATTCCTTTTTCTTTCAAGTACGACTGGTAAATCTTGGTTTTGTGGCAGTCCTTATGACCGAACAGCTTAATCCCCACGACCCCCTCCATTTTCTAAAATTACTCTACAAACTTCAACGACTCCGAGTTGATGCAGAATCGAGCCCCAGAGGGCTCAGGACCATCTGGAAAAACGTGCCCTAAGTGGGCTTCGCACACATTGCATAGCACTTCGATTCTTCGTCCGTAAGTCGTGTCCAGTTCATATTGAATTACGTTGTCGGCGACGGGCTCAGAAAAACTCGGCCAACCTGTTCCCGAATCAAACTTAACGTTCGAATCAAACAGTTCAGTGTCGCAGCCCGCGCAGGCATACCGTCCTGCCTCATAAAATGAACAGAGTTCCCCAGTGTGAGGGCGCTCGGTGCCTTTCTTCCGCATGACATTAAATTGAGCGGGCGTCAGAATTTTTTTCCACTCTTCCTCGCTCTTTTCTACTTTTCTAGGAGGAGCGGGAGTGCCGTTATCGAGATAGTTGTTAATGCTTTCCCAGTTGAACATAAATTTGCTCCTTTATTTTTGGGTTTGTTCTTTAGCTATCAATCCACGCGAAGAAGTCAGTCGCGCTACCAATGAATTTTCCATCCACAAAAACTTGCGGAACAGTTTGAAGGTTGGACGTATAGGAAGAATAAACGCCCTTTTCACCCAAGTCCAACAGCTTTGGACCGCAGTTGACTCTTTCGACACCCCTGCGATGCAACCCAATCCGGCTGACGGGGAGCCAGCAACGCTGAAAATTTACCCTCCTCTTTCCCACTAGCGGCTCCTTTTCCGACAACCAGCACGGCGGATCCCTGCCGCGGCGCTGTGAACGCAGCATTTTGATTGGTATCGTTGGCCTTCAGGCTCGTCAGTCAAACAGACCCAGGAGCAGCTCAGCCGGTGGCGCCCGGCTTTCGGGTAACGCCCTGGTCCCGCTGGTTTCGGCTTTGTGCTTCAGGTGATCAAGGATCTGCTTGATCACTATAGGGTCTTCAATGCAGGCGATGACTTTCATGGCGCCGCCGCAGCCGCTGCAGGTCTCGATGTCGATATTGAAAACACGCTTGAGCCGTTGCGCCCATGTCATCGACGCTCGCCGTTGTGCTGGTGTTGCCGGTTCATCAGCCACCCTGACCTTGTTGCCCCTGCCCCGTTTTGCCGGCGTGACCAACGCCCGGTGCCGACTGTTGGGTGCGAACACCCCGTGGAAGCGGGTTAGGTTGACTCTGGGCTTCGGTACCAGGGCGGCCAGCCTTGCAATGAAATCCAATGGTTCGAAAATGACGTGCGTGGTGCCGTCCCGGTACGGCGTCTTGAGCTGGTAGCGCACGTTGCCGCCTCGTGTTAACGACAGCCGCTTCTCGGATACCGCCGGGCGGCTGATGTACCGGCACAGCCGTTCGAGCTTCTTGCGTTCATCGGCCCTGGCCGCCACGCCGGCGTGCAGGCTGAACCCGGCTACCTTGCCAATCCCGTCACCGAACGGATCACCACTGGTCGGCAGAGTTTGCAAAGTGAACACCTTTCGCCCCGCCTGTGAACCGACAGCGATACGGTAAGTGATCGAGTGCCCCAGCAGGGGTGTCATCGGGTCGTCATCCACCGCATCCGAGGCCAGATAGCTGTTTTCGACATCCCGTTCCAGCAGGCCTTGCCGTTCCAGATAGCGACCCACCCGGTGGGCGATGGTGTGCGTCAGCTGGGTGAGCTCTGGGCTGGTCGGCGCCTTGACCCAGCGGAAACGCGCTGAGCCGTGGGATTGCTCGACATACACACCGTCGAGAAACAGCATGTGGAAGTGAACATTCAGATTGAGCGCCGATCCAAAACGCTGGATCAGGGTGACCGCGCCCGTCTTGGCCACTTGGTGGGTATGGCCCGCTTTCTTGACCAGGTGCGTGGCAATGACGCGGTAAACGATGCCCAGCACCCACCCCATGATCTCGGGCCGGCTGGCAAACAGGAAACGCAGCTGAAACGGGAAACTCAACACCCACTGACGCATGGGTTGTTCAGGCAGTACTTCATCAACCAGCAAGGCGGCACTTTCGGCCATCCGCCGCGCCCCACAGCTCGGGCAGAAACCGCGACGCTTACAGCTGAAAGCGACCAGGTGCTCGGCGTGGCAAGACTCGCAGCGAACCCGTAGAAAGCCATGCTCCAGCCGCCCGCATTGGAGAAATTCTTCAAATTCCCGTTGCACATAGCCCGGCAATTCCTTTCCCTGCTCTGCCATAAGCGCAGCGAATGCCGGGTAATACTCGTCAACGATCTGATAGAGAAGGGTTTGCTCGGGTCGGTGGCTCTGGTAACGACCAGTATCCCGATCCCGGCTGGCCGTCCTGGCCGCCACATGAGGCATGTTCCGCGTCCTTGCAATACTGTGTTTACATACAGTCTATCGCTTAGCGGAAAGTTCTTTTACCCTCAGCCGAAATGCCTGCCGTTGCTAGACATTGCCAGCCAGTGCCCGTCACTCCCACTCAATGGTTGCCGGTGGCTTCGAAGAAATATCATAGGTTACCCGCGAAATCCCCGGGATTTCATTGATGATGCGGCTAGAAACCGTTTCTAAAAACTCATACGGCAAGTGTGCCCAGCGCGCTGTCATAAAATCGATAGTTTCTACTGCGCGCAATGCCACCACATACTCATAGCGGCGGGCATCGCCCACTACACCCACCGACTTCACCGGCAGGAACACAGCAAAGGCTTGGCTGGTTTTGTGATACAGGTCTGCGGCATACAGCTCTTCGATAAAGATGGCATCAGCCAAGCGCAACGTGTCGGCATATTCTTTTTTTACTTCACCAAGAATACGCACACCTAAACCGGGGCCAGGGAAGGGGTGGCGATAGACCATATCGTAAGGCAGGCCTAACTCCATACCGATCTTGCGCACCTCATCTTTAAACAGCTCGCGCAGCGGCTCCACCAGCTTGAGCGTCATATTTTCTTTTAGGCCGCCGACATTGTGGTGCGACTTGATCACCTGCGCCTTACCGGTTTTGCTACCGGCAGACTCAATCACATCTGGATAGATGGTGCCTTGTGCCAACCACTTGGCTTGCTTGTGCTTGCTCGCTTCTTCTTCAAAAATATCGATAAATGCATTACCGATAATTTTGCGCTTTTTCTCTGGGTCCGCTTCGCCAGCGAGACGTGATAAGAACTTTTCTTCGGCATCAACACGAATAACTTTGACGCCCATGTTTTTGGCGAACATCTCCATGACCTGATCGCCTTCACCTTGGCGCAACAAACCAGTATCAACAAACACGCAGACCAGCTTTTTACCAATCGCACGATGCAAAAGTGCGGCGGTAACAGAGGAGTCAACGCCACCGGACAAACCAAGGATGACTTCCTCATCGCCCACCTGCGCACGAATTTTAGCAACGGCGTCGTCAATGATGCTCTCTGGTGGTTTGCCTTTGATGAGCCAGGTCAACGCGGCTGCAAGTGACCGTATGCATGCAGAAAGAGATGCAGGGCGTTCGGCACTAGCGCGCCGGCTGCGGTGGAGGGCTTTATTCCACGTCTTCTACGGTGAGGTCCCGGCCGTTGAACTGCACGGTCTCCCCGGCTCGGGCACCCTCGATCGCTTCGAAGATCGGCGCCATCGTGGAAATGCCCATGAGCTCACGCCCCTGACAGGTAAACTTGCTCGTTGACACCGCGATCACAAAGTGGCGGCCGGACAGCTTGACGACAGCGCCTTCGTTGACGGCCAACTTGGGGCCGAAATCGATCGTCCTGAGCTTTTCGAGTTTATTGGCGTAGTCATGGAGCGTGTCATCGAGCGCTTCAGCGAAGTCGCTCGCGACCTCGGCCTGAGCTAGTTCGTCGTTTTCGATCGGTTCGCTCCGATCGAGCCGAGCGGTAGAGACATAGTCCAGGTAGTTTTCGCGAGCGCTGTGCAACGCTGCTGTCTCCAGCAAGAGCATAGTTTCTCGTATGTGGTCCTTGTTCCAGTCCATAATCACCTCCTAATTTTCGATGTTCTTAAAGTTCAGCCTGCAGATGTGTGGGCCAGGAAGGCCAGCCTTTCCGGCTAAGCGACACCGCTATTCGTCGCTGATGACGTCTTCGCCCTGGTATGGAACCCTGATCAGCCGAGGATCTCGAATGATGCTCGTGACGAGCCAGACATATTCCTGCTCGGCGGTATCGAAGCCGAGGATGCTGAAGGATTGGCCGAAAGGGCATGGCGGGAAGTCTGGAAAGCCCTCGCGCAGAACGTAACGCTCGGGATCGCTGTGAAACTCGCTCTTGTAGACTTTCCGTAGTCCGTGCTTGCTCGGCGCGTCCTGGTCACCTGCCGGTGCTGTTTCCCGATGCGCCACAAGGCGCTCGGACAAGTCGCGGGGGCAGATTTCGTGGAACACGTCGAAGGCGTCGATCAACAGGCCTTTATGCTCTGTCGCCGGATCGGTGATCGCGTAGATGTTGGAGGCATCTTCGCCGTCGTCCCCGCTCTCGAGGCGCAACGCCGCATCGACGCGAATGCTGCATGCATCGAGGGTTGACCCTAGTTCGAGATCGACGAGATTGCCGTCCTTGACGCGGTATTCGCGGTCATAGCCTTTGGCGATGAATGACTGGACTGCTTCTAGAACGTCGGTCACCTGGGAGGTCATGGAAGCACCTTCATCTTGAACTGGATTGGACACGCTCGCGCACAAAGCGCGCTGTGACTCGGCGGACGGAGAAGCTCGCGAAGTGCGTTACTCATAGCCACTTGGCCTTCTTGAAGCGCATGAATAGGAGAAGGCAGAACACCGCTATCACTCCGAGCACGACGAAGTAGCCATATGGCGTGTCCAGTTCCGGCATGTGCTTGAAGTTCATGCCATATATTCCGGCGATCGCCGTCGGGACCGCCAAGATCGCCGCCCAGGCCGCGAGCTGGCGAGTGACCACACCGATCCTTTGCGCTTCCAGAAGGCTGCTGGCCTCGAAGACCGTGGACAGGACAAGCAGGAGGCCGTCGACCATGGACTGCACGCGGTGGACATGGTCCGCGACGTCGTGGAAATATGGTGTCATTTCGGCGCTGATGCAGGGAAAGTGGCCGCGAACGAGCTTTCGCACCAGCTCGGCCATAGCCCCGAGCGTGCGCTGGAACCGCGTGAGTTCGGACCTTAGTTCGAAGATTCGCGCCACCTCTTCTGGCTCGAGGAAATCGTGCAGCGACCGTCGCTCCATCGCCAGGACGTCGTCCTCGATCATTTCGAAGATGGGCAGATACTGGTCGACCACTCGGTGCAAGATCGCGTGCAGCACATAGTCGACACCCTTGCCGAACTGCGTCGGCGATGCCTCGAGTTGCTCCCGAAGTTTGCCCAGCGCTCCGGCATTGCCGTGCCGCACGGTGATAAGGTGATTGTGACCGGTGAAGATCGCCATCTTGCCGTAGCTGATCCGGTCGCCGACCAGCTCGGCGGTCTGGGCGACGACGTACAACTCATCGTTGTAGACCTCGAGCTTGGGCGGGCACAGCGGGTGCATGGCGTTGTCGATCGCCAAAGGATGGAGGTTATACGTCGTCTGGATCGCGCTGAGTTCGTCTGCGGTGGGCTCGCTAAGCGCGATCCAGCAGAAGCCCGAGCGATTCTCGTTTAGTTCGACGTGCTCATCGAGCCTGATTTCACGGACTCGCTTACCTTCGTTGTAATAATATGCGGCGATAATGGTCATGCAGGGGTCGTCTCAGAAAACGGAATCTATGGTCACTCCCGTTTTTGCAACACCGATTTTGACGACAAGTTGGCTTGCTTGAATCTATCCGGCGTCTGAATGGGATTTTATTCCCGCGCCTTGATGAGTTCCGCGCCTGATGAACCTCCAGAAAATATACGGCTTCAATGAGCCTTTCCGTTTTACAGGTTCCTCAACAGGCCGGTGGGCCGTTAGTATCATCAATATCAGTATTCGCAAAACCAGATCAGTAATTCTTTAAACCGGTGTATTTCTGCCGTTATGCTACATAAGTTTGCTGTCGTGCCGTTAGGGCCCAGGCTATTCTGGCCAGCTTGTTTGCCAGAGCACAAGTGACGACAAAGTTGCTTTTCCGGCACAGTAAATCCCTGACCCAATCGGCCAATTTGCCAGACTGGTGTTCCAGTTTTTGTATGAATACCCTGGCACATTGAACCAACAAAGTTCGGATCTTTTTATTACCTCGCTTACTAATTCCCAGCAATGTCGTCCTACCTCCCGTGCTGTACTGCCGAGGTACAAGCCCTGTTGCCGCCGCAAAGTCACGGCTGCTGGCGTACTGCTTCCCGTCGCCAATCTCAGTTGAAATAGTACTCGCTGTCAGTGTTCCGACGCAGGGAATGCTCAGCAAGCGCTGTCCAACCTCATCTTCGTCCAACTTTCGTTTCAACTGGGATTCCAAATCTTTAATCTGCTCAACAAGATAGTGATAATGCTGTTGTAATTTCAGCAATAACTGGCTGAGGTAAAGAGGCAAACTATTGTCCTCAAGAATGGTACTCAGTCGGCTAATAACGGCAGCTCCTCGGGGGGCACTGTTGCAAAGTTAGCGATGAGGCAGCCTTTTGTCTTATTCAAAGGCCTTACATTTCAAAAACTCTGCTTACCAGGCGCATTTCGCCCAGGGGATCACCATAATAAAATGCTGAGGCCTGGCCTTTGCGTAGTGCACGCATCACCTCAATACCTTTGATGGTGGCGTAAGCCGTCTTCATGGATTTAAATCCCAGCGTGGCGTCGATTATCCGTTTCAGTTTGCCATGATCGCATTCAATCACGTTGTTCCGGTACTTAATCTGTCGGTGTTCAACGTCAGACGGGCACCGGCCTTCGCGTTTGAGCAGAGCAAGCGCGCGACCATAGGCGGGCGCTTTATCCGTGTTGATGAATCGCGGGATCTGCCACTTCTTCACGTTGTTGAGGATTTTACCCAGAAACCGGTATGCAGCTTTGCTGTTACGACGGGAGGAGAGATAAAAATCGACAGTGCGGCCCCGGCTGTCGACGGCCCGGTACAGATACGCCCAGCGGCCATTGACCTTCACGTAGGTTTCATCCATGTGCCACGGGCAAAGATCGGAAGGGTTACGCCAGTACCAGCGCAGCCGTTTTTCCATTTCAGGCGCATAACGCTGAACCCAGCGGTAAATCGTGGAGTGATCGACATTCACTCCGCGTTCAGCCAGCATCTCCTGCAGCTCACGGTAACTGATGCCGTATTTGCAGTACCAGCGTACGGCCCACAGAATGATGTCACGCTGAAAATGCCGGCCTTTGAATGGGTTCATGTGCAGCTCCATCAGCAAAAGGGGATGATAAGTTTATCACCACCGACTATTTGCAACAGTGCCTCCACGAGCACTCCTGGTAAGATAGTAATTGATTACTATCTTACCACAAGAGGCAACTCAAACAAGAGAAAACCCGACGTACTCGTCAATATCTAGAGTCTGCAATGGGCTTAACGTGCTTTATTTAATGAGATGGTCACTCCCTCCTTCCCGGTACTATGCTGAGGATAGGCTTTCATTCGGAGAACTATCATGGAAAACATTGCGCTCATTGGTATCGATCTGGGTAAAAACTCTTTCCATATTCATTGCCAGGATCGTCGCGGCAAGGCTGTTTACCGTAAAAAATTTACCCGGCCAAAGTTAATCGAATTTTTGGCGACATGCCCGGCAACGACCATCGTAATGGAAGCCTGCGGAGGCTCTCACTTTATGGCACGCAAGTTGGAAGAGTTGGGGCATTTTCCAAAGCTGATATCACCACAATTTGTCCGTCCATTCGTTAAAAGTAACAAAAACGACTTTGTCGACGCCGAAGCTATTTGTGAAGCTGCATCGCGTCCGTCTATGCGTTTTGTGCAACCTAGAACGGAATCTCAGCAGGCAATGCGGGCTCTGCACCGTGTCCGTGAATCCCTGGTTCAGGATAAGGTAAAAACAACCAATCAAATGCATGCTTTTCTGCTGGAATTTGGCATTAGTGTTCCCCGAGGAGCTGCCGTTATTAGCCGACTGAGTACCATTCTTGAGGACAATAGTTTGCCTCTTTACCTCAGCCAGTTATTGCTGAAATTACAACAGCATTATCACTATCTTGTTGAGCAGATTAAAGATTTGGAATCCCAGTTGAAACGAAAGTTGGACGAAGATGAGATTGGACAGCGCTTGCTGAGCATTCCCTGCGTCGGAACACTGACAGCGAGTACTATTTCAACTGAGATTGGCGACGGGAAGCAGTACGCCAGCAGTCGTGACTTTGCGGCGGCAACAGGGCTAGTGCCTCGACAGTACAGCACGGGAGGTCGGACGACATTGCTGGGAATTAGTAAGCGAGGTAACAAAAAGATCCGAACTTTGTTGGTTCAATGTGCCAGGGTATTCATACAAAAACTGGAACACCAGTCTGGCAAATTGGCCGATTGGGTCAGGGATTTACTGTGCCGGAAAAGCAACTTTGTCGTCACTTGTGCTCTGGCAAACAAGCTGGCCAGAATAGCCTGGGCCCTAACGGCACGACAGCAAACTTATGTAGCATAACGGCAGAAATACACCGGTTTAAAGAATCACTGATCTGGTTTTGCGAATACTGATATTGATGATACTAACGGCCCACCGGCCTGTTGAGGAACCTGTAAAACGGAAAGGCTCATTGAAGCCGTATATTTTCTGGAGGTTCATCAGGCGCGGAACTCATCAAGGCGCGGGAATAAAATCCCATTCAGACGCCGGATAGATTCAAGCAAGCCAACTTATCGTCAAAATCGGTGTTGCAAAAACGGGAGTGACCATAGATTCCGTTTTCTGAGACGTCCCCTTGTTGTGACCACTCCGACCGCGCACAAAAGCCTCTGAGCCGCTTTTAGCGGAATATGGCTTTGCAAGGTGAAGGGATGGATAGGCGATCCCTTTCGATCCCTCACTGGTATCGGCGGCTAACCCTCGGTGCTACCTGTCATTTCATCCTGCCGCCTTACATGCGCTAACGCGCATAAATCCCCGTTCCTCAGTGGAACGAAAACTCACGCTAACAGGGTAGTGACCGGGTAGCCACGATAACTGCCAACAAAATTAGCTTATAGGTTAATTCTACCTTGTCTGAAATTAGCCTATAGGTTAATATTAATAGAAATGGGAGGTCACATGTTTAGCGTTGTTTATCACCCGGAAGCCAGGGAAGAAGCCACAGCATTACCCGTAAAAATCAGGGTGAAGTTTGACCGTCTCATCGGCAAACTGGAGTATGACGCCCGATTACTGCGGGAGCCGGACACGAAGCCCCTGGGCGATGGACTTTTTGAGATCCGCACGATGGGGACGGACATAGCCAGGGGAATCTGGGTATACCACAAAGGCAATACCATCATCATGCTCCGTGTTTTCATCAAGAAGTCACAGAAAACGCCAGCGAAAGAAATCGATCTCGCCAAAAAGCGGTTAGCGGAGGTACTTAATGAAACTGGTAAGCCATAAAGAACTGCATAACGAGTGGATGCAGGACGATGAATATCGCGCTGCATGGCAGGAAGAAGAACGTAAGGAAAAGCTCAGGGAGCTGCTTGCTGAATGGCGCAAGCATGACAACCTGACAAAAGCGCAGGTTGCTGAACGCATGGGGGTTACACCTCCGGTTATTTCTCGCCTGGAAAACAACATCACCAAAGCCAGCATCGACACACTGACCCGCTACGCTCACGCCTGCGGCATCAAGAAACCTGTCATTGCCCTGTACTGAATAGCCAGCCCTCCGGGGCTGGCCTTTTTGTTTCGGTCAGTCCCAAAATTTTGTTAAAGCAAGTTTAAAATGTCACCTGTTTCTCCAAAGTTGAAATGTCACTTCTAAGCCAATCTATTTATACATAATCTTTACATCTTTCCCCGGTGACAAAGTGCTAATTGGTCTGTAATGTTCAATGTGTGGCAGGCAAGCCGCCGGTGACTTAGGGAAGGTGCGAACAAGTTCCTGATATGAGATCATCATATTCATCCGGAGCGCATCCCAGAGGGACATCATGAGCCATCAACTCACCTTCGCCGATAGTGAATTCAGCACTAAGCGCCGTCAGACCCGAAAAGAGATTTTCCTCTCCCGCATGGAGCAGATTCTGCCATGGCAGAATATGACCGCTGTCATCGAGCCGTTTTATCCCAAGGCGGGCAATGGCCGACGGCCCTATCCGCTGGAGACCATGCTGCGTATTCACTGCATGCAGCATTGGTACAACCTGAGCGACGGTGCCATGGAAGATGCCCTGTACGAAATCGCCTCCATGCGCCTGTTTGCCCGATTATCCCTGGATAGCGCCCTGCCGGATCGCACCACCATCATGAATTTCCGCCACCTGCTCGAGCAGCATCAACTGGCCCGTCAATTGTTCAAGACCATCAATCGCTGGCTGGCCGAAGCAGGCGTCATGATGACCCAAGGCACTTTGGTGGATGCCACCATCATTGAGGCACCCAGCTCTACCAAGAACAAAGAGCAGCAACGCGATCCGGAGATGCATCAGACCAAGAAAGGCAATCAGTGGCACTTTGGCATGAAGGCCCACATTGGTGTCGATGCCAAGAGTGGCCTGACCCACAGCCTGGTCACCACCGCGGCCAACGAGCATGACCTCAATCAGCTGGGTAATCTGCTTCATGGAGAGGAGCAATTTGTCTCAGCCGATGCCGGCTACCAAGGAGCGCCACAGCGCGAGGAGCTGGCCGAGGTGGATGTGGACTGGCTGATCGCCGAGCGTCCCGGCAGGGTAAAAACCTTGAAGCAGCATCCGCGCAAGAACAAAACGGCCATCAACATCGAATACATGAAAGCCAGCATCCGTGCCAGGGTGGAGCACCCGTTTCGCATCATCAAGCGGCAGTTCGGCTTCGTGAAAGCCAGATACAAGGGGCTGCTGAAAAACGATAACCAACTGGCGATGTTATTCACCCTGGCCAACCTGTTTCGGGTGGACCAAATGATACGTCAGTGGGAGAGATCTCAGTAAAAACCGGAAATAACGCCAGAAATGGTGGAAAAAATAGCCTAAATAGGCTGATTCGATGTGTTTGCGGGAAAAAAATCGGCCCAGATCCGCGAAATTTTAATCAGCGAGTCAGCTTGGGAAGAAATGACCTGCTTATTCGCACCTTCCTTAATATAAAGACACAAGCAGAGACATTTTTGGCACGATATAAAAACGCTAAGTTAAAAAATCACTATGACGTGTTGGGTATCAAATGTTCACTGGCATAAACCTCTGTTTCTGATGTAAAACAGATTTTCTGAGGAGGCGTAAAACCTCCTCGTACTGCGAAATTGATTTAGTGATAGCGATCGATCACGCCAACCAGATAGTGGTCGGTTTGCTGCATGTTGATGCCCGCTTTTTTAGCGCTGCGGACTTCATCCAGAATGATTTGCAACAGCGTCCCGTCCACGATTTCCTCTTTTCTGTATCGCTTCAGGAAGTTAATCGCTGACTTATCGTTTGCTGCCTGGGCGTCTTCCGTCAAAGAGGTCAGCGCATTAATGCGCTTCTGGTAATCGCTTACCGTCTGCTCAAACAGATCTTCCAGCGTGGAAAATTCACCGCACCGGGCGTGTTGCTCCTGTAACACCGGCGTGGCGCCGCTCTGTTTGATGTATTCGTACATGCGCATCATTTGCGTCACCGTATTTTGCGCCTGATGACGCAAAAATAGTGCGGTGCCATTAAGGCTATTCTCGCTGCACCTCTGGCTGAGCTGAAGATACAAATTTGAGGTATAAAACTCCTGATTCATTTGCGCATTCAGTTTTTGAACTATTCCGCTAGCGATCATAGGACTTCCTTATTTCTTGTCATCTCAGAAAACGGTCACTCTTCGAAAAAACAACCAGAATAAAAGCGATTCTTTCGCTTTTTTTATTGCGCCTGGTTACGCAGTCATATTCATTTTAAGTCGGGATGCTCCTTATTTAAATATCCAACCCTACTATCGCATTTCTATCTGGCATTATTCTGTGATGGTGTTTCGATATTCACACTCCCTGTGCCAATCCTTTCTTATCGACAGTAGGAAACTTCCTCCGGCTATTCTGCTGAACACGATTAGGGGCACTGTTGCAAAGTTAGCGATGATCTTGACCCGCCATCTCCGAACAGCTTTTGTATCTTAAGTTAACGATGTCCGCTGCCGCCGGTATTCCCTCGGGGAGTGATATCCCAGCGCGCTGTGCGGGTGGTTTTCATTGTAATGCGTGAACGCTACTGCAAGGTTTCGCAGTGCTGTTCTCACATCCGGTTTTGGCATGAACGCGATATAGTCTTCTTTCATCGTTTTCACGAACCGTTCGGCCATGCCATTACTCTGCGGGCTGCTCACCGCTGTTGTGCAGGGCTCCAGATTCAGCTCTCTCGCGAACCTCCGCGTTTCATACGCGGTATACGCTGAACCGTTGTCCGTCAGCCACTGCACCGCTGTATCGGGCAACCTGTCGCCGAAGCGCTTTTCCACCGACCTCAGCATCACATCCTGCACGGTTGAACTGTCATAGCCTCCCGTGCTTGCTGCCCAGTCTATGGCCTCACGGTCGCAGCAGTCCAGCGCGAACGTTACCCGCAGTTTTTCGCCGTTGTCGCAGCCGAACTCGAAGCCATCTGAACACCAGCGCATATCGCTTTCTGCCACCGCTATCTTGCCCTTATGTTCACGCTTCGGTCGCTCTGGTTTGTCATGCAACAACAACAGGTTATGCTCGCTCATTATCCTGTAAAGCCGTTTGGCGTTCACAGGTGGCTGTCCCTCTGTGCGACGTTGCTTGCGCAGGATGCCCCACACGCGTCGATAACCATAACTCGGCATATCGCTGATGATGTCGAGGATAGCCGACAGTATTTCTTCGTCTGCTTCGTCATTACGCCGGTTACAGCGCTTGTCCTGCCAGTCGGCAGAACGGTTAATCCGCAGTGACAGCTGCGCACGCGACACGCCCATGGTGCGGCTGACCAGGGCTATTCCCCGTCCTTTGGCAACAAGGGCGCGTGCGCTATCCATTTTCGCGACTGGCCGTACTCCACGGCTTCTTTCAGGATCTCAACTTCCATCGTCTTCTTGCCCAGAAGGCGCTGAAGTTCCCGGACCTGCTTCAGAGCAGCAGTAAGCTCAGAAGCAGGAACGACTTCCTCTCCGGCCGCAACGGCGGTGAGGCTGCCTTCCTGATATTGCTTCTTCCACTTAAACAGCAGGCTGGGCTGGATACCATGCAGGCGGGCGACATGGGAGACATTCATGCCCGGCTCCATCGTCTGCTGGATAATGGCGATCTTCTCCTGAGGAGTTTTACGTTTACGGGCTTCTTGCCCTAACAGGATCCCGGTCATCTCAAAATTGGCGTTAGTGTTAGACATATATTCAAGCCTATCTCTTATCTGGAGATACAGCTACTGTCCGGTGTTTCAGGGGGCTACATCAGTTGCAAAGTTAGCGATGAGGCAGCCTTTTGTCTTATTCAAAGGCCTTACATTTCAAAAACTCTGCTTACCAGGCGCATTTCGCCCAGGGGATCACCATAATAAAATGCTGAGGCCTGGCCTTTGCGTAGTGCACGCATCACCTCAATACCTTTGATGGTGGCGTAAGCCGTCTTCATGGATTTAAATCCCAGCGTGGCGCCGATTATCCGTTTCAGTTTGCCATGATCGCATTCAATCACGTTGTTCCGGTACTTAATCTGTCGGTGTTCAACGTCAGACGGGCACCGGCCTTCGCGTTTGAGCAGAGCAAGCGCGCGACCATAGGCGGGCGCTTTATCCGTGTTGATGAATCGCGGGATCTGCCACTTCTTCACGTTGTTGAGGATTTTACCCAGAAACCGGTATGCAGCTTTGCTGTTACGACGGGAGGAGAGATAAAAATCGACAGTGCGGCCCCGGCTGTCGACGGCCCGGTACAGATACGCCCAGCGGCCATTGACCTTCACGTAGGTTTCATCCATGTGCCACGGGCAAAGATCGGAAGGGTTACGCCAGTACCAGCGCAGCCGTTTTTCCATTTCAGGCGCATAACGCTGAACCCAGCGGTAAATCGTGGAGTGATCGACATTCACTCCGCGTTCAGCCAGCATCTCCTGCAGCTCACGGTAACTGATGCCGTATTTGCAGTACCAGCGTACGGCCCACAGAATGATGTCACGCTGAAAATGCCGGCCTTTGAATGGGTTCATGTGCAGCTCCATCAGCAAAAGGGGATGATAAGTTTATCACCACCGACTATTTGCAACAGTGCCTTTCATCAGGCGTCCGGCACGGTAACGGCTCATCGGGACGCCGTTTTGGGTCAGCATGTCAGCCAAAGTGCGTGCCCCCGCAGAGCCCCGGCTCTGGTTCCACGCCCGACGTATTTCGCTGTACAACCTGACGTGTACCGGATTAACCATATCGCGTCGTTTTCGCCAGTACCGGTAACTGCTGCGGTGTATTTCCAGCGCGGAGCACAGGCTGACAACCGTGTGGCTGTCGCTCAGTCTGGCAACTATCGTGAACCGTTCAGCGAGTCGGACATCAAGAGCGCAGTTGTAGATTCAATCTGTCAATGCAACACCCCTTTCAATTATCTCTTTCGGTGTTTTGAACTTCAGTGTCTTTCTCGGTCTGTTGTTTAGCTGAGCAGCAACCAGATCTAGTTCATGTTGAGTATATTGGGCAAGACATGTCTTTTTAGGAAAGTACTGCCGAATTAGCCCATTTGTGTTCTCATTTGTTCCCCGCTGCCAAGGACTCTGAGGATCGCAGAAGTAAACTTTAACGCCGGTGCTGACAGTAAATTCTAGATGTCTGGCCAGTTCCATTCCTCTGTCCCATGTCAGTGATTTTCTGAGTTCTGACGGTAAACTCAGGAATTTGTCGGTAAGAGCCTGATTTACTGAGACAGAATCTTTGCCCCTGAGTCTAAGGATGATCGGGTAATGACTCCAACTTACTGATAGTGTTTTATGTTCAGATAATGCCCGATGACCTTGTCATGCAGCTCCACCGATTTTGAGAACGACAGTGACTTCCGTCCCAGCCTTGCCAGATGTTGTCTCAGATTCAGGTTATGTCGCTCAATGCGCTGAGTGTAACGCTTGCTGTTAACGTGCAGCTTTCCCTTCAGGCGTGATTCATACAGCGGCCAGCCATCCGTCATCCATACCACGACCTCAAAGGCCGACAGCAGGCTCAGAAGACGCTCCAGTGTGGCCAGAGTGCGTTCACCGAAGACGTGCGCCACAACCGTCCTCCGTATCCTGTCATACGCGTAAAACAGCCAGCGCTGACGTGATTTAGCACCGACGTAGCCCCACTGTTCGTCCATTTCCGCGCAGACGATGACGTCACTGCCCGGCTGTATGCGCGAGGTTACCGACTGCGGCCTGAGTTTTTTAAGTGACGTAAAATCGTGTTGAGGCCAACGCCCATAATGCGGGCGGTTGCCCGGCATCCAACGCCATTCATGGCCATATCAATGATTTTCTGGTGCGTACCGGGTTGAGAAGCGGTGTAAGTGAACTGCAGTTGCCATGTTTTACGGCAGTGAGAGCAGAGATAGCGCTGATGTCCGGCGGTGCTTTTGCCGTTACGCACCACCCCGTCAGTAGCTGAACAGGAGGGACAGCTGATAGAAACAGAAGCCACAGGAGCACCTCAAAAACACCATCATACACTAAATCAGTAAGTTGGCAGCATCACCGAGTTTCTGGATTAATTCTGCAAGTTTTTTCTCTGCAGTATCACGATCAAACTGATTTTGTACTATCTGGATAGCAACCTGTTTTAGCTCAGGAGGGAGGTGTTCCAGATTGATATGATTATCACCCGAAATGTCATCATCCGGACTTTCGAAGAGCCAGCCGTAACTCATAAGGTCACCTGTTCTATTTCACAAATTTCCAGACACCTGGCGGTACCCGGTCATACAACTTTCCCATCGTCATCTCCGCCAGCCGGTGATCAACCGCGGCATTGAAATGCTCAAGCTCATCATCTGACAGAGAATATTTATTTTTTTCTATAACCCTTTCCAGGGTTTCCTTCGATGTACAGCGCCGTAGTCGTAAAATCCATTCCTGTTTCGTCATTAGTTTTTTATATCCTGAGGCTTCCCTGGTATTTAATTTTACAAATAACGCAAATTTCTTTCAGGCGTTATGGCCCGTGCCGTTCTGTGTAAGATAATCACTGATGCTCAGACCGGACAAGCGAATGTTATCCGAAATCTCCCTGAACTGCTCCTCCCAGCCGTCCTGCAGCTCCCTGATTGCCGCGATCTGGAAAGCAACACTGAAAGGCGTTCTGCCCAGTTTCTCGGAAAGCCAGAACAGATGCTTGCCAATCTCTTCGTCCGGTACCGAATCGAGCGCATCACTCAGTAAGGTTTTTTCGTCTTCCTGCCAGGGATGACCGGCTCGCGGAAAACGCGGATCAGGCTGGCGGTCTTTTTTCTCCCTTTTTTCCCGTCTGGCAACGGTCGGCGCATCGCCTTTTTTCAAGCCGACGCGCGCTTTCATGGCGCCGATAGCGGCGACGGCCAGTACCAGCGTTTCACGCTCCTGGCGCGTGAGCAGGCTGTCCTCGCAAATCAGGGTGTTCAGGTTATCGATCAGCTTATTCAGCCCGGGTTCAGTGACTTTCATTTTATGCTCATATTCCTTGTGTGGTGGCGATCAGTCCCGGCTCTCATTCACCTGGACGGTGACCGGCAGGCCTGCATCAAAACAGGTCTGATACCAGCTGGCCACCTGCAGGGGATCGCCCTCTTTTATCCGGCGTATGCCGCCGGCATCCGTCAGCTGCAGGCAGGTGGTACCGTCCAGACGGATCACGTAGGCCGCTTCCCGCAGGGAGTAATGACCGTCACCCAGCTGCAGCTCCACCGCGTCACCGGCAGCCGTCTGGCGTAACGGCAGACGCCGGACGTCTGTCAGTCGTTGTCGTGCCGTTTCAGCCTCGCGTTCTGCCTGGAAGAGCGGTTCTGCAATGCCGCGACCGGCCTCCGTCAGCTCGACGGCCAGCTGCAGGTTCGGGGCGCGCAGGGTGCGCAGCCAGCCCGCGGCTTCCATGCGCCGGCAGGAGGCGCGCAGGTTCGGCCCGTACACCGGGGCATCCCCGCCCTGCTCCAGCACCCGCTCGATATCCCGCGTCGCCACCGGCCCCGGACGTTTCGCATCGAGGGCGGCCAGCACAATCAGCACCCGCCGCTGCAGCGGCGATGGTCGGCGCGCCTGAGTCATTGCTTGTCCGCCTCCGGCCAGATGAGTTGTCTGAGGCGCAGGTGATCGGCGTCTATGAGCTCTTGTCTCTTTATGGCATTCACTGAGGCATAGCCATTTATGGCCAGTTCATACCAATAGCTCAGCACGGCACCGGCCTTGGCTGACTCGCTGATGTAAATCGCGCCCTGGCTGTCCAGATTGCATTCACGGATACGCTCTTCCGCTATCCGGGTCAGCTGCTCATAGCTGAGTGAAAAATTCACTTCTTTCTCATCCATCCTGCTCGCTCCGTCTGAACATGTCCGGTTAGGTTAAAAATCATATCACGTATGATTTCTTACTAATAATTCAAATATCATATCAGATATTATTGTGTGTTTAATGCTAAATATCACATTCAGTATGATTTTATGTGTTTGGTTTGATTATCATATCCTTTGCGCGTTTCCCGCCGCGCAAATCCGGTTTCTGGCTAAGTAGGAAGCAAGGATTATCACATGCCTGTATTAGGCTCCAGAGCGTGAAAAGGCGCACAATGTGGCCTTCTTAGTACAGGAGAACATGGCAATGACAGACCAGAACAATGAAGCTCGCGATATGTGGGCCGAAGCGTTGAGTTTAATGTTTAAAGGCGATCACCAGGAAGAATTGTTCCGGATTTCAGATGATGAGATTGATGCCCTGGAGGGGTTGTCTCCGGACAGATGGCCAACGGCAGGACAGACAGACATTAACTGGGATCTGTCTGTTCCGGGGCGCAGACGTTCGATTTACCTTCCTGGTCCACGGGTATTGCAGCCTGCTGACTGTGAACAAATTGATCTCAGTTCTCTGGTGCTGGGGAAAGCCTCTTTTGCTGATTTTGACCCGCTTATTAATTCCTTCTTTCGACTGACAGATTCCAGCCTCTGGGTGGAAATTACCAACCCGAAACTCGGAAAGGCCATACTGCATATCGCAAAAGGATGGCCTGTTTCACCGGTCCTGTTATCTGTGCACGAAGATGGTGGATTTCATTTCGGGGACGGGACCCATCGTTATGAGGTACTGAAGCGGTCTGGAACACCTCATTTTTACTTTCTGGCTATGCCGGATGATGTATCTGCCATTAATAAGCAACTTACGGTTCAGTGGATGAGCGACTAACGCTTTGCGTCAGCATGGCATGTCTGGCTATGCGGAAAGCAAGTGGGACGTGCCTCATGTCCTGCTGAAAATGGCAACGGAAGCCGTTCAGCTTTCAGTGTTTTATGAAAAATCCCCTGCCACAAGGGAGGGGAAAGGTCAGAGGGTACGGATAAAATCGGGACCAATAATAGCAATGATCCGGGTACGGCTGGTCAGGCGGATGATTTTTTGCTGTCCGAGCCCCCGCAATAATTTTCTGATCTCTTTACTGCGCCGCACGTTCAGGTCGTGCATCAGCTGTGCCCGTCCGGTGAAACTCAGCAAACCATCGTGCGTGGCCAGTGCCTCGAAACGCAGATGATGACCTTCTGCCAGAAACGCAGCATGCCTTGCAGGACTGAGCCAGCTGAGAGCCTCCAGCATATCTTTCCATGCCCGACGCAACAGCTGCAGGGACGCCTGAAGACCATATACCGGGCGGTTGTAATCCGGCGCACCGGTAACCGGATCTTCCTCCTGGAATTTCCAGACTGCTTCATGGTGCGCCAGGCGGTTACGCAAGTCACGGATACGGGTAAATTTCTTTTCCAGCACGTGACGGGGGGTGCCGGCCGGGGCGCCGGGGAACACCGACGGAAGCAACTGGGGCCACAGGAGCGAGCGGTTCCGCGGTTCATCGTAGTTTTTCGTGAGAAAATTGGTCCAGAAACCAAAGTCCAGACCGGAGATCACCCGCTCTGCCGTCGGCGCCTTGCCCGCAGCACGGATACGTTTTGACACCTTACGGATACAGTCTTCTTCCCAGGCTGTCCGGTCATAAACCGGTTTCCCGTGATGCATGAGCTTCTGGCCACGGGCATCGGTTTTGTAGCGCTTGTTCTGGCGTATCCAGGTCTTGTCACCGATATAGCGGGGTAAATCAAAGATCCAGTTGGTATCGGTTCGCCAGTGTCCGGCAGCGCCGGGCAGCCGGGCATGGCGAATACTGTAATCGATGGCGTTACGCAGCGTCACCTCAAGGCAGTGCATCAGCGGCTGCATGGCGGCGGAAACGGCTTTGTTCCAGTTATACCCGCCCAGTTCTTCACCAGGTTTCAGCTTCAGCACGTCAGTGTAAATGTTCAGCCGCCCGGCCGAGATATAGTCTTCCAGCTGCATACAGCCCTCCCGGGCTAAACTGAGGGTCAGGTTGACGGGCGTACCAGTAACTGGTAGATTTATCCCATCAAGGCGCGGATTTCTTCGGACCCGTGCGTTAAAGTTAGTACCGGAAAAGCCATCCCTCGGGGTGGCTTTTCTCGTTTATATCTGTCTCAGATAAGCGACCATTCAAAAGCGTCCATGCGCATTGCCTTTCGCAGTTCATTAATCATTTCCTGAAAAACAGTTTCCGGGAACATATTAAAAAGTGACCGGTGAAGCGCCTGTACCGTCTCTTCATCCCGGGACGCCCCGTTGACCAGCAGTGCGGCATACAGGGAGTTCCCCCTTGCCAGGCTGTCAATCCCTCTCAGCTGTCCGGCGCGGATCTGAAGGTATGGCATCCCCGCGAGCATAATGCGCTGCAAATCATCGTTGTTTTTTATCCCGAGAATACGGCAGAACTCCCGGTGGCCGGCCTGAGTCATCTCCAGATCATAAACATGCTCGCTCAGTACTGTTCCGGCCATCCTCGCCATTTCCTGGTCCATCAGGGCAACCAGTTCACTGGTGCGGATGAAATTGCCGATCAGATCGCCAAATGTTGCCGTCAGAAACTCCTGCACAAAATCACTCTTTGATTTGCCGGCGGCTTTAGCCTGCCTCGTGATAGCTTCATCAACATCAGCTGGCACATTACGCACCGTAATGGTGTTAAATAACTCAGAGAGGTCTTTTGATTTAGCATCTTTCATTACTGGCATCCTGTTAACAACTTCTGACTGCGATCTGGTGTCAGCATCTCATATGTAAAATTGTGATGCAATATTTTATATCTGCATTTTTAAGGCTAAATTTGATGCATAAGATAGGTTATGATTCCAGCGTCACTCTCTTCATTTTGCACAGATCCGAAAAAAGGCAGTTCCGGATCTGCCGCAACCGCTCCGGCACCCGGCAGCCCGGCAACACAAGATGTAGCGGTGTCATCCGCTGACGATGACGCTATATGTTGTGTCCCTCCCCTGCCCCGTGACCGCCCGATCACCCCCATTAAAGGGCGGTGTGGTTATTTCGTGTGCGTGGTACACTTCCGGAAACTGCGGAATAACAGAAAAGTCGGATCAGGTCGGAATGGGCATCCGGTAATTTAACGGCGTGGTTATATGGCTGCTTATTATTTCAGTGTTTGAAATTAACTGTTGTGAAAGTCACTTTCTCAACAGAGTGGCACTCATCTGACGATGATTGAGGTGTGGTAAAATTGCACGGCTAACTATTCAACTGAGGAAAGGACATGTTTACTGCATTCAATGAGAGAAATGATTTCAGTTATGCTTTTGAAAAAATCCGTAACGCGATTTCTTCACCTGGTGAAAGTAATACTTATGCTGCTACAAATCTCGGCCTCGACATTCTGGTCCGCAAGTATGAACTGTTCCGCAAGGAACTGGATGCGGCCGGCGAACTGGGCGACTGGGAATATGATCTCGATACCTACAGCCACTGTATTACGGTGCTGAAGCGCTACTTCACCGGTAATTCATCCGGGCTGACAGAACGTGATGCCCGGATTTACAGTCATTACCTGCAGACTGAGCACAAAGGGTTTGTGAAGCTTGCTGAAGAGCTGGCTGCCGGCCGCTGAATACAGACAGAAGGTGTGATTTCACATTAAGGAACAATCATGTCAGATGTCATGACAGATTCAGAACAAGTTAAAGCAGTTGTGCAGGGGTTTTCTGCATGGATGCCGGTGATATCAACCCTAGCCGGTGGTGTACTGGCTGGCGGCGTGGCTTTACTGGTGAGCAGGGTGAATCACCGTTACGCCCGGGAACGAGAAGCGACTGCGGCAGCGGAGCGACTGCGCCATGAGCAGCAACTGTCTGAGGATAAACAGCAGAAAGAACTTCTTTACATCACCACGGAGCTGGTCTTCCACCTTGAACGTTTCGCTGAGCACTGTGCAAGAGTTGCCACGGATGCCGGTTATGAAGATCGTGACGGTATTACCCGGTTTTCAGTGGTACCGGAAGACCTCAGTCTTAGTGCTATCTCAGGTGACTGGCGAGTCCTGCCCCGCCATCTTATGTACCGTATCCGCGAGTTGCCCGTATTGCAGAACGGTGCTGACAGGGCTGTCAGTTCAGCAGCTGAACATGATGATCCACCTGACTATTCTGATACGTTTTATGAGCGTCGCTATCAGTATGCCTGGCTTGGACTGAAAACAATTATTCTTTCCCGGCGGCTGAGAAACCTCGCACAACTCCCTGCAACCCGCCTCGATGCAACGCCCTGGTCGGCACAGCCTGCTCTCTGGTCGATCTGGCGGCAGGAGCGTAAACGTCGGGCCAAGATAACTATCCTTAATCAGCGCGCGATAGCAGCGTTTCATATCCGGAAACAGTCCGGTAATAATGATTCAGCCCCTGCAGGAACACCATCATGATAATGTCATCCCTTCCGGCTGTTTCTCACCAGGGACATTCCTTACAGCTGCCAGTGGCCATCGATTATCCCGCGGCCCTCGCCCTGCGCCAGATGGCCCTTGTTCAGGACGAACTGCCGAAATACCTGCTGGCGCCGGAAATCAGCGCCCTGCTCCACTATGTGCCCGATCTGCATCGCAAGATGCTGCTGGCGACGCTCTGGAACACCGGCGCGCGCATTAACGAAGCGCTGGCGCTGACGCGGGGGGATTTTTCACTGGCACCGCCGTATCCGTTTGTGCAGCTGGCCACGCTCAAACAGCGTGCGGAAAAAGCGGCGAGAACGGCCGGGAGAGCGCCCGCCGGCAATCAGGCCCATCGTCTGGTTCCGCTATCCGATCACCAGTACGTCAGCCAGCTGCAGATGATGGTGGCCACGCTGAAAATTCCTCTCGAGCGTCGCAACAAGCGGACCGGCCGAACCGAGAAGGCCCGCATCTGGGAGATTACCGACCGTACCGTACGCACCTGGCTGAATGAAGCCGTTGATGCAGCTGCTGCTGATGGCGTCACATTCTCGATACCGGTGACACCGCACACGTTCCGGCACAGTTACGCCATGCACATGCTGTATGCCGGCATTCCGCTGAAGGTCCTGCAGAGCCTGATGGGCCACAAGTCAGTGAGCTCAACGGAGGTCTACACGAAGGTGTTTGCGCTCGATGTGGCGGCACGTCACCGGGTTCAGTTCCAGATGCCGGGGGCCGAGGCGGTGGCGATGCTGAAAGAACGAATTTAACGGCTACAGGCTGACGCGCAGCAGGCTTGTCCAACCCCTTGTCTGTCCAGAAGCGAGTTCTGAACAGACAAGGGGTTCAGAATGAAATGCCGGGTAGGTATTTTGCCTCATCCGGGCAGTAAACGCGTTCTCAGGAGGGAAGAATCAGTGGCGGATCTGCGCCAGGTCGTCTTCAGTCAGACCGGTCATTTTCATCACGGTACTGCGGTCAATGCCGCTCCTGAGCATGGTACGGGCAACTTCCAGCTTGCCTTCCAGTTTGCCTTCCAGTTTTCCTTCATTGCGGCCTTTTTCAATACCACGTTGTTCACCTAGTTGGATGCCCTGCTCGAGCCCCTGCTCGATTCCCTGCTGGATACCCTTCTCAATACCTTTCTGCTCAAGCTGCTGTGCGATGGTCATAAGTGCGTCCCCGTGTTGCGGCACACGCAGTGCCAGTTCGCGTACAAAGGCTTCGGCGTCGGCTGTTTCGCCTGCCTGCACGATATAGTGTACCAGTGATATGACCTGGGATGAAGACAGGTATCCGGCCAGCAAAATGGGCGCCAGACGGTCAACCAGTTCAGCGAGGTCGCGCTGATGAATATGTTTCTGCAGTAAAGTCAGGGCGGCCATACTGCGGTGGCCGGCGATGTCATCATCCGGAATAACGGTCACATCAACCAGCGGGAAAGCGTTGCTGTAGAGGTTGCCTGCCAGCACGGGGTCGTCAAACTCATCCAGCCAGCGGGTGGAGTACGGATAGGGGCTGCGTTTACCTGTATAGAAAAGGACCGGTATCACCAGGGGCAACTTCTTATGGCCCGCTTCCAGATGGCGCTGCATGGCGGCTACTGCGTAACGTATAAGGCGAAACGCCATGTGCCTGTCCGGCGACGACTGGTGCTCAATAAGCACGTGAACGTAGCCGTCGCCGCCGGCGGTTTTCAGGCTATAGAGAACGTCGCTGAAATACTGGCGGAGGTCATCCTCAACAAACGAGCCGGATTCCAGCTTCAGCGTCGTGAGGTCACAGATGGCACGCAGTTCTGCCGGGAGGTGCAGCTCCATAAAATCCCGGGCTATTTCCGGCTGCGTCAGGAACTGCCTGAATGTCGCATCGTGGGGTGTGGGCGTGGTGGTTTTCTTTTTCATCGGTCCATGCTCTGAAAATAACGTTGTCATAATATCACAGGCAAAAAATGCTAACATTCGCGTGGAGGGGACTTTCTGTTTCTTCCGAGGGGGGCAGTGCCGGGGTGGTTCTGTCCCCCTCTCCTCTTCCCTGGCATACCATTCACTCTACAGTTACAGACGTCTCTGAAGATATTTAAGTGGTCTTGCCGTTTATGGCCTCACATATCTGGTCACATCAGTCCGGAGGCGGAGGAAGCTCCCGGTATCGTTGACGTATACCCCAATGTGACTTGCTGACGCGCCCGGCGGGCTTGTCCAACCCCTCCCCTGTTCAGAAGCAAGTTCTGAACAGACTCACGGTTTGCGCAGCGGGTCAACAAAATTAAATACGATCACCAGAAATATTTTCTGGACACTTTTTCCGATAGTGCCGAAATGTCCAAGTTAGAAAACATTTTTTGTACATTCTTGGTGCATGATTGAAGGTGATAGAGCGAGGCATGGATTGAACTGGACAGAAAGCGCTGTATGTCCAATCCGCCGGGGATTTATACTGACAGTCATGATCATCACAGAAATAGAAGGGATAGCAGATGGCGCTTGAGTGGGTGGATGTGGCTGACAGTGCCGTTAAAATCGGTCTGGGCGCGTTAATCACCATTGTTGGCGGCTGGATTACACTGAAATTAACACACCTCCATGAAATTAGGAAAGAAGCAGTAGCTCAGCGACTGCGTGATATAGATAAAAAAACTGACCGCTATATAGATTTCCTTTCTTCATCGCAATTGCTAATGCAGAAATATCTTTATGAATCATGTGATCCAGGTGGCGAGGACTACACCGATTATATGCGGTTGCATAATATTGTGAGTCTCACTTCTTCGTCTGAATTACGAGTTTATGCGTTTGATACTCAGGCAAAAGTATCGCAATTTATTTTGCTCAGAAAGCCCAGTGATCTTATTGATTCCTACCGTAATGCCGCGAGAGACTCCGTTTCTATGCTTCAGGGGGTAGTTAGTGCTGAATTACTTCAGGATAAAGCTGCACTTCAGGGCAAACAACATGCATGGTGGGCGTTCTGGCGGAGGTAAGGTAAGTAAGTGAACTGAAACAACTGAACGTCCAGGCGAACGCAAATTTATTATAAATGGACATAACAGGGCGACTTCTACGGCCATGTTCCGGAGGTGATAAAATAGGGGTCTTCAACCATAAGAGGGCTTGCTTATGACACTGGACCAACTAATTGAAGTCCGCGACCGCGCTGGGCTTAACACCGCTGAACAGAGAGAAATTATATCTCTTCTTAACCAGCACCGGTTTGATTTTGGTGTAAAAGAGTTATCGGAAATTATGCCTCCCGAATTCTGCGGCTGGATCTCCAGAAGAATAAAACCGCTATCTCAGGAACAGGTAGATAAGAATAGCTGGAATTATTATAAACAGAAGATACAGGAATGGATAACGCTTATCGAATTGCATGAGGCATCACTTACCAGAGGGGAAAAGCTAAAGCGTTTTGTGGGAAAGCATAAATGGTGGCTTGGAGGCGCGTGTGGAGTTTTCGCATCAATTTCAAACGATGTGATAGCTGGCTGGATTCTTTCGTTATGGACCTGAGCTAACTGACGTGGACAGAAATACCTGAATGTCTAACCGAGCGGAGAATTAAACGAGGGATATAAAAAAGGCCGCTCAAGCGGCCTTAGTGCAGGAAATGGCTTCCAGATAAGCAATTTCTAAAATGCGGGGATCTCTGGAATTGTAAAGGCGAACGAACGATTCATAACGTTCCGCGCATCCCCGCTCGTCAGCGCGGCGGTAATACTCATTGTGGAGTTTATTTAGGCTCTTTCGCAGCAGAAGCCTACCGACGACTATCAGAGCAAACGCAATAATAAGGAAAAATGTCATCTCTACCTCCTGTAGTTATTACCCAAGACTATCAGGCCAGATCCTGCGCTGCCAGCAGAACTGGACAGAATTATCGGAGTGTCCAGATGGCGAGGGTATTAAACCAGTGACGTAAAAAAGCCGCTGGTTCGGCTTTTACTAACGGACATAAAATGTGATTTCGCATGCGAAATCTATTGCGTATCATTATTGATATCTTATATTTTCTCTGTATACTGTTTGTGTTGTCATGAAAGCGCGACAACAAACGCAGTGGCAGATAGCTGCTTCTGCACCTGGCGAAACGCCTGACTCACAGGAGTGTGTATGAAATCCCGCAATGAATTCATTTCATTATTGAAATACTCTTTCAAGCCGTGCCGCCCCTTCTCAAACATTTCGCATGCGAAATCTTAAGGATTGTTACATGACACTGAAAATTGGACCTATCGGAAAACTGATCGTTGTATGTAGTCAGAAGGGCGGAATCGTTAAATCGCAGTCATCCAGTGAAATCGCACATGACCTTCGTGAAGCTGGTTTCCGTGTGCTTGAAATTGATATGGACTGGACAACTGGTCTGACGGAGAGGGCATTCCCTGACGGCTTACCTTATGAGATAGAACGCGAACCTTTAAGTAACAGTTTTACACCCGGTGAAGCGAATACATATCAGCTTTTCTTTTCTGAAACAGAGATTCGACCGATTGAGCTTCCTGGCGGGCGCTTTTTTATCGGTGCTACCAGTGAACTTAATGAAATTAACTACCGAAACAGCGACTGCATGTTCGACTTCAGGGACCGTATTGAAGAACTGAAGAAACAGTTTGATTTTATTATTGCTGATTCAGCGCCATCTTATTCAAATGTCATGATCGCAGCGCATATGTCAGCTGATTACCTTCTGATCCCTACCCTGCTGGAGAAGCAGGCCCGTAATGCAGTTGGTAAACAGCTTACTTATATGCAGAAAATTAAGCGGAACTACAATCCTTCGCTGCAGTTCATGGGGACTTATGTGACGCAGACGCAGGTCAAAAATTATAAAAAGCCACTTAAAGAAGGATATCTGGGGCCTATTGATACACTGAACCTGAATCTCCTCATCGAGATCCTTCAGGGAAAAGGCTACTCTGAAGAATACATTCTCGCCTATATATCATTTGTACCTGCTGCTGCAAAGGAAGCGATCGAACTTGGTCTCTCATTTGATGAATATGACCCCAAATGTCTTCCTGCAATTCAGTATAAAGAACTTACTAAGAAAATTATTCTGCTCGCAGGAGGTAAGTAATGGCCAAGAAACCGTTTATGAGACGACTCCAGGCGCAGCAGGAAATGAAAAAAAATGCATCTGTTGTTTCTGATATTGAACAGGTCATTGCAAATAAACAACCAGATGAGCAGAACCATGATATAGCTGCGCACCAGATTATGGCGGATATTGCCCGACCGGATATCGAACCTGATGGACAGATAATCCGTGTCGATATAAATCTGGTTTATGCTGAAGAACAAGTGCGACCTGAAGAAGACTTCGAGGAAGATATTATCGATGGTATGGCTGATACCTTCGAAACGATAGGGATGCTTACCCCGCCTCGTTGTTATCCTCGTGACAGACGTGGCTACCAGATATGGTTAGGCGAAACGCGTGTTCGCACTGCCCGCAAGCGTGGTGATACCCACATTGATATTTATGTCGGTAAACCACCACGGGAAAGAAAAGAACGCATCATCGGTCAGCTCATTGAAAATCTGCAGCAGTCTGGTTTGAAACCATTAGCGACTGCAAAATCGTTCTATGAGCTCAAGCATGAGTTCAATATGACGGGTGAGCAGATCGCAAAAACAATGGGTAAGCCTACCTCATTTGTCAGTAAACACCTTCGTCTCATTGATGCACCAGAAAATGTTACCGCCCTTCTCCGGGATAAAATCACATCCGATGTCGATCTGGCATACACACTGATACAGGTAAATGAAAAGTCTCCCGAAGAGGCCGCGAAGCTTGTCGCAGCTGCGCGAGAGTCTGGTATTTCACGTTCGCAGGTTAAAGCTGTTCTTGATGCAGTTAAGAACAAAAGCAAAGGTGAGATTTCGCATGCGAAATCTAAGTCTCAGAACAAAAAATCAACCAAGCTTTTAGACTGTAATTCAGATGTAAAAACATGGCAGGTTGTTGTCGAGATAGACGGTCAGCAAGGGGTAATAATGACTGACCGTGCGCCAGATAAAGCTGGGTATGTGTGGGTGAAAATGGAAATTGGTGAGATTTCAGTTGAGGCTTCTGAACTACGCGTCAAAGGGATGCGCTCTCAGTGATGAAATCAACCCCGTTCACCGAAATGGCCATGGCATTCCGTGGCCAAATTGTCCGCCTCTGGGCGCTTCGATATCCCGGAACTCAATCCGAAGCAGCTGCCGCATTAACAGAAGCGGCTATCAATCTGGGATATGTTACAAGAAGCAGGCCCGTACCCGGCGCGGCGTTACTTTCATGGTCCTCTAACCCGGCTGAAACTCCGTTGTGGGCAGCTCAGACAGCGTTAACATTGATGCTCAGCATCGGCTGGAAGCCAGAAAGTAACCAGGACTGGTGTGGTATGTCGGCGCTGATATTCAGAGCTAATCGTACACTTCCACTTGAGCAGTTAGTCGCTTCCTTGCCTGATAGCATAGACAGGCAAACGGCTACCGGATGGTTCGTGGCGGCAATTGAAGAGGATGCCAGCTACCGTTACAACAGGAAATCCACATGACCTTTCAAGAGCTTGATGCTTGTATCGCAGGCTCTGGCAGACGTTCTATCGCTTCTGCATTAATCGCTTTTATTCTTGATGCGCTTGATGAAGGACAGGACGGAGTTGATCTTGATGTGTTCCAGAGCCACACGCGCTTCATTCGCAATAATGTAACAACGGTAGCCAGCTATCTGCAGCTACATGGGATTATCCATATACAGTATTACCGTGATGGTGCTGCCGAGCGTCAGTATGAGTCCGTTAATAACTACGGGCGGTGGGCAAAACAGCACTACCAGCTATCTGCAAGCGTTAAAGAACTCTATCGGCGAAATTAGATATTGAGATTTCGCATGCGAAATTTTTACAGGAGCATCACGATGCTTGACGAGAATTACAAGAGAGTTTGCAGTCACTGTTTGAAGAATGACCCGGTTCTCTTTCACATGATCATTAATGACCCGGATTCTTACAGACCATGCGACTACTGTGGTAATGAAGACCGAACCATGTCTATGCATGCATTGGGAAATAAAACTGACTGGCTGATAGAAAAATATTATTCTCCTGGCGAAGTAGACCATGAGTATGGTGTTCAGGAAGGTTCTCCTCTTATCGAGATTCTTGAACAAGAGGTTTCATCCAACATCGATGTGATTAAAGACCTTTCAAAAATACTGTTGGATTGCTGGTTCGAACGGGGAACTGAAGAACATAAATATGGTGAAGATCCACTCTTCATCTCAGCAATATCAATTTCTTCTAAGCTTTCCAACAAATGGGCTTTAATGGAAAAGAAGCTTCGTGAAAGTAATCGTTTTTTCAATCATGATGCCCTTGAAACGTTTGATGAAGTGTTCGGTTATCTCTTTGATAATCACCCTTCAGCCTTTACCGATTTCACTCCAGATACGCCTCTTTATCGTGGACGGATTTTTAAGTCCGAGGATGACATTAAGTCTGCGTTGCACATGCCAGAATCAAGGCTTGGCCCCCCTCCTTCCGATTTAGCACCTTATGGTCGGATGAACGCGAAAGGAATATCTGTATTTTATGGAGCAACATCCAAAACTAATGCCGTTTCGGAAGTCCGTCCTCCGGTCGGTAGTTTCGTAGTAGTTTCTGAATTTCGGGTACTGCGTCCTGTACGTCTCCTCGATTTGACGGTACTCGGCAGAGTGGCTGTAAACGGTGTAAGCCGTTTTGATCCTGAATATCTGGTCAGATATGAGCGTAGCCGTTTCATAGCAACACTATCACGCAAACTAGTTATGCCGGTTGTGCCTGAGCTCGCTGAATCGAACTATCTGCTTACGCAAGCTATTGCTGATTATCTGTCTATCACGGACAAATATTCACTGGATGGAATCAAGTTTTCGTCTGCTCAAATGCCTTCTGGCCAAGGGGAGGAAAACGCGTGTAATGTGATCTTGTTTCATAAGTCATCGGCAGTTAAAAACGCCAAACTCAGACGACTGGAAGCGCAAGTTTCAATGTATAGAGAAGACGATGACTACGCTGAGTTTGACCCTCAGATGACAACGACCAATCGTGATTTCAGACGAGAGTTTACCGTTCTCTCCCGAAACAAACCTCAGCAAGACGTACTTGAACTGAAGTTGGGCAGTATTGAGATCCATGAAATCAGGGGCGTTAAGTATACATCGTTAGTAACCCCGGTAGGCCATAAAGAGATAAGTTTGTCTGCCGCTGAAGCAGAGATTTCGCATGCGAAATCTGGCTATTCAGATGACGATTTCTGACGGGTTGATACAACCTAGATTTCGCATGCGAAATCTTTCGGTGGCAGATCATCTTATCATTGCCACCGGGAGATCATTCCAGCGCGTTGTGTACGCAGGGGAAAGCATTTCTCGTTTCATTTGCCACTCAGGAGCAATGCCCCGTCCCGCAAACCACACTTTCCCCAGACCGGAATGGTTAATACTATCCAGAACTTGCATCAACTGGTCGCTCCGTTCCCACGGCTGTACTTCATCAAACAAATTCAGCTGCGATACCCCAGTTGGCATGAAATCGTTCAGCATACAGCCTGCCTTTGCGTAACGGTGACCATCCACCCAGATCCTGTCCAGAGCTCTGACGGCAGCGGCAATGATGTCCCGTGTATCCTGCGTGGGGATGAGCAGTTTTTCACTGGCCAGATTACCGTAGTAGGGCTCATTTACGGCGAATGGCGATGTTTTCACAAACACGGCAATATGCCTGCAGAACTGACGCTCGCCGCGCAGCTTTTCAGCTGCACGCTCAGCGTACTGACAAACTGCCTGGCGCATGGCTTCATACGTCGTAACACGCTCCCCAAAGGATCGGCTGCAGACAATCTGCTGTTTCGGCGGAGGCGCTTCTTCCAGCGAAATACAGCTTTCTCCGTTGAGTTCCCGGACGGTTCTCTCCAGCACAACGCTGAAATTCTTCCTGATAAATACAGGGTTCGCGCGCGCCAGCTGCAGTGCCGTGGTGACTCCCATTGTGTTCAGCTTTTTCGAAATTCTCCGGCCAACCCCCCAGATTTCCTCCACCGGCTGCAGTGAGAGCAGTTTTTCCGTGCGGCGGGGATTTCCCGGCGTTAACGCCAGAACGCCACCAAACTGCGACCATTCTTTGGAGGCCCATTGAGCTGACTTCGCCAGCGTTTTAGTTGGCCCCATACCCACGCCGATAGTCAGGCCGGTTCCGTTCCGGACGTGCTCACGCAGCTGCCGGCCGAAGTCCTCAAAATTAATGCAGCGGTCTATGCCGCGAATGTCCAGAAACATCTCATCAATGGAATACTGCTCCACCCGTGGCGCCATTTCCTCTAAATGGATCATCACTCTGTTGCTGAGACTCGCATACAACGCGTAATTACTGGAGAACGCGATGACCGGCTCCGGAAATTTCACCAACTTCAGCTGAAACCACGGTACCCCCATTTTTATGCCCAGCCGCTTCGCTTCAGGGCTTCTCGCAATGACGCAGCCATCATTATTTGAGAGAACGACAACGGGTTTATTCCGCAGATCAGGGCGAAAGACCTTTTCGCAGCTGGCATAGAACGAATTCACGTCCGCGAGCGCAAACATCAGTCTGTGCTCCGGGTTTTGTGTATAAAAGCCGTCACCACCCCAAAAATCTGCAGTTCTTCCGGATAGAGCGTGGGGTAGGCCGGGTTCATCGGCAGCAGGGCAATGCGGGGCTTCAGCTGCAGGCGTTTAACCGTGAATTCGCCGTTTGTTTCCGCGATAACGATATCCCCCTGCATGGGTTTCTCTGCTTTGTCGACCACCATTAAATCGCCGGAATGCAGACCCATATCCCGCATCGAATCCCCGATAGCCCTGACGAAGAACGTTGCAGCCGGACGCCGGATACAGTAAGTGTTCAGGTCCAGCTCTTCTTCGGTGTAATCGGCGGCCGGCGACGGAAAACCCGCCGGGCAACGTTCGGTGAACAGCGGGGCAGTGGACTGCACCGGCTCCTGTTCGGGGGCGACAAAAAGTAACATGGCATACCTCTTAAAACACCTGTTTGCATATACAGTATTATTTAAGATATTTCCTGTCCTGCAAGTGAAATTTTGCTGTTTCCCGTCAGGTAACTGTTCTGCCTGGAAAAACAGATGTCAGGTTATCCACAGAATCGGTTAATAACCCTGTGGAGGACCGGCGCAGAACTGTTGGTATGTCATCTGCTCCCTCTCTGGTGTTTTCCCTTCCCACAAATCCTCTGATCACCACGGCCATTCCTGCCCGCCTGTTGCTGACTGCCACCCGCTGCCAGTGTGCCGCGTCCGGCCTGTCACGGGACGGGCGTCTTTATCGCTCAGGCCCGGCGTCGTTGTGATTTTACGCCATACCCTCGCCAGTTTAAGGCGCGCCCTTCAAGCCGCTTTCGCGGCATAAGCTCGCCGACGATGAGAATTGTCGGCTCGTTATTCCACGGTCGGCGTTGACCCGTTACCGGACGCGACGAACAGGCAGCGTGCGGCAGGGAACGGTATCGCGGTGATGCCTCCTGCCCACCCTGACTGTGTAAGGAGCTTCCCATGCCGAACTGGTGTGCCAACCGACTGATGTTCAGTGGTATTCAAAACAGTGATGCCCTCAAAACGTGGATTGCCGGAGGCGGGCTGTCCCTGCATCGCCGCGCCAGAAAAGACGGTATTCAGCTTTTCCTGGCAGGCTGTGCGGGGATACTGCGCCCCCTGACAGAACTGTGTTACACGCCATACCCGCAACTGGTTGCTCACGGGATGGCCGCAGACAACCGGGCTTCAGCCCAGGCATACAGCGACTGGCTGGCGATGTTTATGGCCGGAGCTGTGCTGGATGTGGAAACCTGCCAGACGCTGCATCAGTGCTGGCTGGACAGCCATATCGGGCATGCCCGCTGGGCTACCCTCAGTGAACCGGAACAGGTAGTCATCCGGCAGCTGTACCAGCAAAAATCTTTTGACTGGGGAAACAGTTTCCGGCCTGCGCCGGTGGAGGAATGGTGGAACAGCCTGTGCGATGCTGGTGATGATTTGTTTGCCGCAGAGCCAGTGGATTTGCGTGATGTCCTGCCGACGCGCCTGGATATTGAAGTGAACGGCTTCAACGGTGGCCTGCTGACGGGTGTCCCGTCGTCATATGACCACTATCTGACCCGGTACGGTTGCAAGTGGCCGGTCGGTTATGAGTCAAATATCTGTTTCGCCGGAGAGAACACGCTGACGGTGGATTTTGACACCCCCTGGAGTCCGGTTGGCGAGGTCGTTGTGGCTGAACTCAGTCAGCGATATGGCGGTGAAGTGGAGCATTGGTTTGCGGAGCAGGGCTGCAATTACTGCGGTTATGCCCGGTACGTCAGCGGCGAAACGGACGTGTACATCACTGACGAGCTGGAATGGGGCGAGGCTGACCCGGACGATGAGGACAGCTTCCCTGATGTGATCGGCCCGGAGTGGATTATCAACAACGTGGCGCATTTTGGCGGCTGACCGGAGGCGGGCGGGAAACCGCCCGGAATAACATGGAATTAAATCTGAATACCTGGCTTGTTGGCCTGAGCGTCGACATCGGTGGCACTGAAATGATGGTGTATTACCTGGTTTCCGCGAGTGACCTGGCGCAGGCTGAAGCGGGCATTCTGGAAATGGGGCGCACCTGGTGGCCATCGCTGAGACGCGAGGATGACCGGCATCGCTGGGAGTTCCCCGAAGGCGTGGTCTGGTTTAACAGCATTATTCTGCTCGATGACGTGGAAAACAGTATCCTGCGCGGGCTGAAGTTCCTCGATGCGTGGACAGTGACCGGCTCAACGGATATGCCGCGACTGCACGATGAGTGGGGGAACGACTGGCGGGATATTACCCGCTGACGGAAGACCGGGCAGGCCGACTGCCCGGTACTTCAGGCCGGAATAATGATGTCGCGCTGCTCCGCATCCATGCCGCGCGGGGCGCGGGGATATCCACTGCCCGGAGCCAGTGTGCCGCGCCCGGACGGACACGGGACGGGCGGCGTTTCCGCTCCTGTCCGGCGTCGCTGTGATTTTACGCCATCCACTCGCACTTTAAGGAGCGCCCTTCAAGCTGCTTTCGCGGCATAAGCTCGCCGATGATGGGGACTGTCGGCTCGTTATTCCACGGTCAGCTTGACCCGTTACCGGTCGCGGCGTACAGGCTCCGGGCAGCAGGGAACGGACGTCGTACCGACGTCCTCCTGGGTGCCCCCTGTAACCACGAGGTGTCCCTATGTCCCGTTTTATCCTGGGTAACTGCGTCGATATTATGTCCGGCTTTCCGGAGCGTGCCGTTGATTTCATTCTCACCGATCCCCCGTATCTGGTCGGGTTCCGTGACCGTTCCGGCCGCAGTATTGCCGGTGACAAAACCGATGAATGGCTCCAACCAGCCTGCAATGAGATGTATCGCGTCCTCAAAAAAGACGCGCTGATGGTGAGCTTCTACGGCTGGAACCGCGTCGATCGCTTCATGGCCGCATGGAAAAGCGCCGGGTTCAGCGTGGTCGGGCATCTGGTTTTCACCAAAACCTACTCGTCGAAATCGGCCTATGTCGGCTACCGCCATGAATGCGCCTATATCCTGGCGAAAGGCCGTCCGGCGCTGCCGCCGGACCCGTTACCGGATGTTCTGGGCTGGAAATACAGCGGCAACCGTCACCATCCGACCGAAAAACCCGTGACCAGTCTGCAACCGTTGATCGAGAGCTTCACACACCCGAACGCCATTGTTCTCGATCCGTTTGCCGGTTCCGGCTCCACCTGTGTGGCCGCCGTCCAGGCAGGGCGCCGTTATATCGGGATTGAGCTGATGGAGCAGTACCACAAAGCCGGAATTGAGCGCCTGTCATCCGTGCAGCGCGCCATGCAGCGCCCGGCAGCCAACGACGTCTTTTATCCGGAGGCCGCGTAATGAACTATGCCGGACACGAAAAACTCCGCGCAGACGTGGCGGAACTGGCCAACAACATGAGTGACCTGCGGGACGCGCTGAACGACATGCAGCACCGCTATCGCTTTGATTCCGAAGTGCTGACCGAACGCCTGGCTCGTCAGACGCTCTTCCGCATCAATGCCCTGTTTATGGCGGCGTACAACGAAATGCTTGAGCTGGATACCTGCTTTAAGGACTAAGGAGAAAAACATGTACGGAACCTGTGAAACCCTCTGCCGGTTGCTGAGTGAGCAGTATCCCGCAGAAACCCCGCTGAACCTGGTTGTCTGGTCCCCGGCGGATATCGAAGCGCTGGCCGACGGCATGGAATGTGCCGTGTCTGAACAGGACATAAAGGACGTTCTGGCGCGTCTGGACGCCATACCGGAAGAACAGCGGCTTGAGTCGGGCGTGTCTGCCAGTGCGGTCATGGATTTGATTGATCAGGTGAAACAGGCCGTTCCGGCGGTGATGGTGCCGGCTGACCTGCTTGAAACCCTGCTGACGACCGCCGAACAGGCGTTATGGCACAGGGAATGGACCGCCCGCGACGGCAACCACCCGGTCCCGGACAGCGTGACCCGCCGCCTGGCTGATACGGCGAAAGTGCGCGCCTTACTGAAAAACTGAATACCCACGCCGCCCCGGCGGCGTGGACTGAATCTGCTCAGAGGAACATAAGATCATGATGTACGGCACCCGTAAGGAACTGAATAAAAAGCTGAAACGTATGTTTGGCAACAATGATCACTTTGCCCTGCTGGTCTGGACGAAGCAGGACGTAATGGCCCAGGTGGAAAACATGACGGAAAGCGAGGCCGCTGCGATTTTGCAGGAAATCGGCAGCGTGACCGGCCATACCGAAGAGGGTATTTCATTTCGCACGGTCCAGGAGATGTATGCCGGATTACGGGCCGACATCCCGACCGTCATCGTTCCCGCTGATCTGCTGGCCCGCCTGACTGACGTCGCGGGGCTGGCGCTGGACGCAGAGGACGCCCGGGCCTGGCCGCTTGTTAGCCAGCATTACCCGTCCGTGGCTGATGCCCAGGCCGATATTACGTGGCTCAGGCAGCTCCTGGCCGCCTGATGTGACCGACCGCCCCGCCCGTTCTGACGGGGCGACACTTCCCGTACAGTATACAGAGAGAATAACCATGAATAACGATACCCTGAACGCCCTCATTCTGCGCCACGGTGACAATCTGCTGCGCCGGTCCGGCTGGCCCGACTCAGTTGGTATGACGCCCGTCGCGCCCGAAACCGTACCCGGCTGGCTGTTCGCCAGTGGCGTGCTCGATGCAGACGAGATCCTGGCGCTGACAACCCGGTTGTGCCAGGCCCTGAATGACGGACGGGCGAAACTGCTGACCGCCAGCGCGCAACGGCTGGCAGGTACGCCCGCCCGGCTGCATCTGTATCCGGCTCAGTCTTATCCCCGGCCCGAAGCCCTGACTGATTTTACCTGTATCAGTCTGCCGTATGCGCAGGAATGGCTGACAAAAGCCGAATGCGGGGACCTGCTGGCCTTCCTGAAAGATTTCATTGACCGGATCTGTGACATTGTTCGTCAGGACGCGAAGCGCATCGCGGCGGCTCTGGTGCCGTCTGCCGCGCCGCGGCTGATGGAAAAACGTTTCGGAGACTGGCGACTGGTTGCGGACGAATACGAGCACGACAACTGGCTGGACAGTGAGGACGGGGAACGGCTGGATCAGGTGCTGGACGGCATACTGGTCCGGGGTGCGCGGTTTTGTCCGGTCCTGCTCACCCTGGTGAATGAGTCCCGGGAGGAAATCGAAGCGGCCGGAGTGATGACCGATCTTCTGCGTTTCCCGGGGGAACCGGTCCGCCGCTGGTTTGACCGTCGCGTGTTGCGGGATGTGCTGAACGAGGTCCGCAACACAGACCCCATCGGGGATTAAGTCAGGGAGGGAAGGGGGAAACCCCTTCTTTTATCCGCCGGTGACTCAGAAGCTGAAAAGGATGTCGCCGGCTCCGCTTTTATGGCGGCCCCGTCCCGGTGTGACGTGGCCTGGTGGTTTTCCGCTCTGTCAGTCCGGAGCCGTGTGCGGGCTGTGCCGTGCATCCATCGTAGTCGGGCTGTCGTGGATACAAGGGTAAAGTGCACGCGGCGGTCACCCGGTCCTTCCTTCACGTCAGCCGTTATCTTCCGGTCGTTCGACCGCTCAGGTTTCACGGTCTCACCCTTCAGCTCCCGTCTGCCGTGCGCGTCAGGCTGCGGCTTCCCTTGCGCCCTTGTATCCACGCCCGATCGCCCGACTGGTCTGGATGCACGGCACCGCCCGGTGTCGCAGACCATGTGATTACGGAGGTTTACCATGCAGTTAGCTACACGTCAGCACACCCTTAACGTCGAAGAATCCGACCGCCTGTCTTTCCTGCCGTACATGTTCGGCACCGATTTTATGCTGGCTGAATTACAGGTGTATGCCCTGGCGAAAAAATGGATGCCCGAATACAGCGGCGTTACCTGGCATTTCATCCGTCTGCCGGAAGGCGGCGGGTACATGATGCCCGACTGCGATCGGGTACACATGATCAACGGTGAAAACTGGTTTGATCGTACCGTCAGCGCCGACGCCGCCGGGATTATTCTGACCTCGCTTGCCATTAACCGCCGTTGCTGGACACATCACGACTGCGGCAATGCCGCGCTCACACGCCTGTACATGCTGCGTGATACCCAGCTCTGGAATCACATTACGTTTCACCCTGAATGCACCGCCATTTATGCCGCGCTCGACTGATTAACCGACGGGGCGGCGATGCCGCCCCGCTGTAAGCGACATTCATTTATTTAAGGGAGACTGTTATGTACGGAACCGTCAGCACCATCTGCTGCGACTTACTGAAAGTGTACGAGAACAACGAAAAGATAGCCGTCATCGTCTGGTGTGAAGACGATGTGCGCGAAGTGGGGGCGGAGTTTAACCCGACCGCTGATGACACACAGGCCGTACTGCGCGCCATTGGCGAGTCGGACAGTGATTCGCTCTGGCGTGATGGTATTGGCCAGAACTTTGTTGAGGGCGTATTGCGCGAGTTAGTCGCACAGCGTCCCCCGCGCCAGATTGCCATCCCTGAAGATATGCTGCGCACGCTTTTGCCCCTGATGGAAGCCGGAATGAACCTTCCGCGTTACCAGACGCAGGACAGGGCCGCCGAAGAAGAAGCCGCACTGGATACGTTGCGATACCTGCTTTCCGCAAATATTCCTCACCATAACCAGACCGAAGGGAACTACTGACAGATATTAGTGCGCCGTGTACATCGGCGGTCACTTTATCTTACAGGGAGGACAGGGCAGGTAAGCATGATTGCATGATCCACCGCGCGATAAATAAGCCGCAATTCGTGAGATAAATGGACACGGTGCGGCTTTTCAGATACTGCAAAGGAATTACTGATTATCAGTCGTAAGCAACCCGGCGCTTACGGGCAAGGATAGCTTCAAGTGCTCTTTCAATCTCAGGAATGGACAGCTTAAGCGCATTAGCCACATCCGGTGCTGGTGACTTGTTCTTGCCATCAATATAGATATTGTTAATGACGTTAATCCCGCCGCTTGCGCTTGCTGGTGAATGCGAGTCCCGGCCTCTGGGTAAGGTAAGGTCGCCGAGCATATAGCGTTCTAGCACGGGGGGTACTTTCGGTACATCCGGCACCATCATATCAGCCAGCCGCGAGGAGGCTTTCAGCGCCAGCGATGCAGACTGACCAATACCAATCGCCGCCCCCTCTGCGATGTTCGACCCGAAGCCCATAAAGACACGGCTTGGCGAGTGAATCCCCAGCTTTTCCTTGAACCAGCCGCCAACACTGTCGCCCATCTCGGTGACGGTATTCTTGAGCGACTCCCACTTGTTTTTGATACCGTTCACCAGTCCATCAATCAGATGACCGCCAAACTCCGTAAACTGGCCGGGAAGGTCGATGTTAAACCACTTCATGACTCCCGCAAACGCCTTGTAGAACAGCCCCAGCGGCGACCAGTTCAGGATTAGCTTACTGACACCGAGAACCCCGCCGTTAAAGGCCATTTTGACTTCCTCCCATCGCTGTGAGAACCATCGACTTATTGCGCCCCAGTTGCGGTAAATCAGATATGCACCTCCGGCAATGACGGTTATCGCAATGCCTATGGGATTCATCAGCAGCGCTCGTCCAAACCAGAGGAAAGCTTTTGCAACGACCATCACGCCCCTGAACAGCCCACCCGCCAGCGCTTTACCCAGCGTCCCGGCTCCTTTCGCCACGGCACTGAACCCGGTAGCCAGCCAGCGCAGCTTACCGCCATCACTCAGGGCTGTTTTGAGCAACAGCCAGTTAGTGCGCAGCAGTACGGCGTTCTTCCACAATCCGGCGAACGGTGATACCAGCAGATTAAGACCGAGTTTCAACCCGACAGTGGCGATTTTCAGGCCCAGCAATGCACCCACGGTTTTTGCCACACCCTGAACAATGCCGGGGTGTTGCGCTATCCATTGCCCGGTGGAATGAATCACCGGAATCAGTTGCTGTGTCATGGATACGAACGAGGGAGATAGCTGACTGCCGAGGGTGATAGAAAGCTCTCGGGTGCTGACCATCAGCGCTTTGGTCGCCTCCAGCGGTGATTTAAGCCGTTCCGTGTAGGACGAGGCCAGCAGGTCTTTATCCGCTGCCTTGAGTGCGCCCGCCCTGATTTCGCGGTATTTGTCCATATTGGCGAGCATCGGACGGACAAACGCCATGACCTGCATATCGGCGAACATCTCACCCAAACCAAAGTTTTTTGCCAGTTCCTGTAATGCAAGGTCGCGGGAGCTGTCGTCCTTGATTTTCATTGCCTTCTTGAAGCCTGCCAGTGCTTCCGGGCTTTTGGCTTCCAGATACCTGCCAATGACGTTTACCATGCCCTCAATAGGCGAGACGCCCGCAGACTTATAGGCCATCAGCGAACTCTGTAGGTCAATCCCGATATTGGCAAACTGTTTCTGCGTGTCACTGGCAAAAATCTTGGTGAGGAAGTTACGGAAGTTGTTGGCGGCTTCGTCAGACGATCCCGCACCAATACGGGCAATCTGTAAGCTGGCTCCGATTTCCGCCATTGCATCTTTACCTTCGGCGATACCGCGCATCATAGGGGCAAGGGACGGCATCCATTTGACCTGATCGGGGATTTCAAAAGACCCCTGGTCGCCTGCAAAAGCCATGATGTTCTGTACTTTGGCAAAATCTTTAGCGCTGCCATCCAGCGAGTTTTTCCAGACGGCGGCAACCTTCGCCCATTCCGTCCCGGTGGTACGGGTGGCAGTAGCGGCGCGGGCTATGTTGGGCATGAAGCTGCCGATTTCGGACACACTGTCGATATTGTCACCGATAAGCGAGCCTACGGCGTCCTGTAAGTCGCTCTGGTACTGGTTGTACTTGAGCGACCAGCCCCGTATTTGCTGCCCCAGACTGGCGCGGGTTTTATCGTCATATTTCGCGGTGATTGACATATCAATCATCTTGTCGTCGAACGTGGCTGACTGCTGAATCGCCGGGGAAACAAGGCTGTAAGCCACTTTGGCCTGTGCCCACGTCTCAATCCCCTGACCGTAGAGCGCCATCCGGTTAGCTCTCAGGGCGTCAGTATTGGCAGACGCCGCCGACAGGCGCGACTGCTGGCGGTTTAGTTGCTCCAGCGTTCTGCCGACCCGTTGCAGGTCATTGTTCAGGCGTGAAGCCACGCCTGAACCCACCTGACCATAACGCTGCATGGCGCGTGACAGGCTGCTTTGCTGCTCCGTCAGTCGGCGTGATGTGTCGCCGAGAGAATCCAGCGCCCGCCGTGTGCCGCTGACGGCGGAACGGAAGCTACTCCCGACAATACCGCCAATCATCACACCAACAGAAAAGTTATTGCTCATGGTTCACTCCGGTAGTGAGTGGTTCGGTGGGCGTCATTCGGTCAGGGACAGGCCGCTGATTCCGGTAATCCCGGCAATTTCCTGGCTGACGGCATCTAGTGCACTTTCAAGCTCCGCACGTTCGCTGACAAGCGCCGCCACGGTCTTACGGCGGTCTGCCAGTGACGGAAGTTTGTCATTGCCCCATGCTACGCTTTTATCCTTTTTGAGCGCTTCGGTCAGGCGGGTGGCGACCACCTCCGGGAAGAAAAAGCAGAGCTTTCGCATAACCGCCATCCCGGTATCTGCCGGGGAGAGATTTCCACCCAGCCCCACCAGACGGGGCAGACCGGAAATGTCGCCATAATCATTTTCCAGACGGCCCCATTGCTCAGCGTTCCCTTCATTACCGGAACAGTTACAAAGGGCATATTTAAACGACTGGTATTCTCCCTGCCCGAATCGCTCAATATATTCAGGAATAAAGGAACAGTAATCATTAAGCGATAACGGCATATCCTGTAATGCGGTGATTTCGCCATTAATATCACCAATGCGACGAGAGAGCTTTTCTTTCTGCTCATTCAGGGAGGCAAGATTATTTTTAACGGCGTTCAGTGCTTCAATGAGGGAAATAACAGGTTTCATTTTAATGGCTCCAGATAAAAGGTGTGGTGAGGGTGAGCGCTTCGGAATAGGAGATGTTGCAGGCTTCGCTTACATCTTTTATTAAAAGGTGCTGCGCTGCCCTCTTGCTGTCGGCTATGCCGTCGAACTCTGAGAAATAAATGTGTGATTCATTGTGACCAAAACAGACCGGGTAACAGCTTTCCATAAACTCCACCTGCTCCAGCCCCTTAACGGCTGGCGGCTGTGAGCCGAGAAAACCGATATGACGGAGATACCATGCTCCGGTGCCTGCCGGGTTGCTGGCCTCGCCGGGTTTATAGAATGACGCAGACACTTTCTTGTAATGCCCTGAGCGTACCAGCCCCAGCAGGGTATCATCCGGTTTTACCAGTGCGAAAAGCCTGCCGTTCTTGCTTATCAGTCCGGTGGTTTCGCCATAGGCAGGGCTGTTACTGGCAGGATGCCCCAGACACAGCGGCGCACCATAACCCGTGCGATGATAGCCGTTATAGGCCGCTGCAATGTTGTCGATATCCTCGTCGGAAAAGCTGATTTCCTGCCCCGCCATCGCGGTATGCGTTCCCGCCCGGAATATCTCAATCGTTCTCCAGTTACCAATATTGCTATCTGTCATTTTAGATTTGACCTTGTTGCATTACACGCTGCTCTTTTTCTTTCTTACGTTCATCGGCAATAATCTTATAAATCCATTGAACAGAATGACCGTACTTTTTTGATAATTCGCGATGGGATTCCCCCCGATAAAAATCAGAAAGTATTTTCGCATTTCTGTCATGAAAATTTCTTGTTGCCCTGTTAGTTATATAGAAGTTATTTCCCATAAATAACTTTCGCAGGTGTTCAGTAATCTCAGTGGAAAGTTGCTTAGCCTGAACGGATAAAAATGGGAATGTATCCAGCACACCTTCAATGGTTGCTGTAACCTCATTAAGAAGGCGTATAGCTTTAGTTGCATTGTCAAAATTTTTTGGCATATATAAATTACAACCGCCAAAACCATCAGCTATGCCTGCAATAACGTCATTAGCTACATGATATGATTGTTGCTGCTCATAGCCCTTGCTAACCAGAAACGCTTCTACAGCGTCCCCCATTTCCCCAAGAGCGTTGGATGAAGTGTACAGTCCTTCTCTTGTAATCATAATCACACCCCGGTAACGATAAAGATGTGCGCAGAAAAGCCTTTATAAAGCTTTATGGGGCATCTCACTGGTAACAAACTGGAACATGCACCAGTAACACCTCAAAACGGCTTAGAGAGCATTTGAGCGCGGGTTACTAACGTGGATTAAGAATATGGCTTTGGGGCGGGGATGTTTTTTAATGTACTTTAGATATGAAGAAGCCCCTCAGAGGAGGGGCTTCGATTACGCCAGATTACTGAGGTTGTCTGCCTTTCCTCAATCCATCAAGCAACGCCATAGCGTCAGTAACCAGTATGCCAGCAGCATCTGTAACCATCGAAACATCAGAGGATGCACATGATTTATCCGTACCTAATGTTGACGCAAAATCAAGTAGCTTACGAACTGCATCAAGTCGGTAGGTGGCAGAATCGTAAATTAACTCCTGATTAGCATCAGTCTTTAAAAACATAATATCATCAGAGGCACCTTGTGAAAATGACGGCATCGCACGGAAAGTATTTTGAGTTTCAGCCTGTTTCATTTTGCAGCCCTCCGGTTAATCATAAATTTATTATAAACTTCATAACTGGCTGCATTCAGTCCGGGACAGTATTTATCTGCCAGTGAACAGGCAATCAGTTCTTCAATGGATTTAGTCAGTATATCCAGTTCATTTACACCGGAGTAACGTAATGCCACTCTGAATAATTCACGGCAATATTGCTTTTTACCTTCCTCATTTTTTACAGATTGCATTGGTTCGTTATTTTTGGGGGATTTACTATCAACTGGCAGAGGAGTTGTATTCGGTTTATCGACCAACTGTCTTTCCTGAGAGCTATCCTTGCCTGAATTGATAATCTGTTGTAACTCTCTGGCGCTGATACGAAGAATATCATCAAGCGTGTGGTCATTATATGCCCCGCCACTGGCAAGGAGATCCAGTGTCACTTCATCCAGCCGGGCAAGTAGTGATAACTTCGTTTTTCCTATGCCTGTTTTGGCGATTGCGGCGCGGGGAGTATTGGCTATACCGAACTTAAGGGCAACTCGCATGGAATGAAGCGCGACACGGTGTGAAATCCCTAATTCAGAGAGCCGATTAATGAATCCACCATGAGGATTACTGTTCTTGATAAAATGCAACTGAACCCCGGCACGAATCAGATCTATCACGTCGGCCTGAGCATCACTGCTCTTAGTCAGTAGTAAACTGATCGTGTCAGCTTGGTTTGTTGCGTCTGAATGGTTAAACTTGTTTGTATCCATTGTCGTTAGCCTTATTAACGGTGATGGTCAGGCTCTGTCTGGTGTTGCATCACCTTTCAGAGCCGCTTTCTTTATCCCTACACATGTTATAGTGTATAGACCCTTACTGAAAACATTACACCAAAGGTCTATACACTTCAAGTATGCAAACTAAAATTGATAAAGGTTTAAAAGGCGCGGGAAAAGCTCCAATGTTTAATGTTCGTATCTCACCAGAACTACGAGAGCAGCTTGATGCTGCCGCTAAATCAGATGGAGTTAGTTTAGGCAACTGGCTTAAAGAACTTGCTCGAAATGAACTGAGGCGTAGAGGTGTTGACCCCAAGAGATGAACTACCGTACCGTTCGGTAAAAAAGAAGTCGGACACTTTCAGCATAGCGGACAGCGCTGTCCGCTTTCCATCAGTAAAAAACAACATATTTACTCCAAACCGCTTAACGTTGAGCGCTACGTTACCCAGACAAAAGCGCAGGCGCTTGCGCTTTTGGGAGGAAGCAATCCAGCGTTCAAAGCGGACAACGTTGACCGCTTTAAAAAATCACTGTCGGCTGAGCAATGTCAAACATGCCAGCGCTGGCATGTTTCCAAATACCGCATTTGATTGAGGGCATCGGATCACAAATGTCCCAGCGCCGGGACATTTCAGGTGGTTCAATCATTCCCAACGTTGGGAATCACCCTCAAAACGGCAAGCGCCTGCCGTTTCAGTACTGTCGGGCAATATAGATTGGGGCGCTTTACTGGTATAAATTTAACGCTTCAAAAGCGCCAGCGCTGGCGCTTTGTAAGGCTGGCAATATCATTCCCAGCGCTGGGAATACAGATAACAAGATGGATTCCTGCACCTTAATTACGATGGGGTTTCATGGAAATCCTGCGCTAAAGCAGGGTTTAAGCCAGTACTCACGACTTGAACTACCGCTTTTCTCGATTCGTGCTTATATCGGGTAGCTCAAAAGCGCCAACGTTGGCGCTTTTGAAGGCTGGCAATATCAATAAGCTAATGATGATTGCATCATCTGTTCCTAGTTAGTACACTTATCCCTGTTAGTGGATGCGTGACGCGCTCTGGTTGAGGCTCATTACCTTGAACAGAGATTCATCACCTTAAGCACCCAAAGAAAAAAGCCTGACCTCACCAGTTGGGCTTTTTTTTGTCCGTTATTTACTCCAGTTCTTTGATTACACTGCTGATGCCCTTATAATCACGGCGTTAGTGGGTGTCGCGTTCTGACACAACGCAGGCATGTGAAACGTGTTCAAGCCCTGGCTGGATTACGGGTGGTGCCGCTCCAGTGCCTCAACCTGAGCGCGTCACGCATCCACTAACAATGCAACACCGTTAACCAGGCAGTGGAAGGGCTTTAACGATGATGCCGCGCTCCTGTAGTGGAGCAAACGGATGAAGGGATTTCTTCAAATCGCTGTCATCGCTCTTAAGGCGATTGTTGCCTTTATTGAGTTGATTCTGGCCTGCTTACCGTAAGCAGTCAGGAAACGTAAGTAAGGCCACCGGCTCACCCCCGGTGGCCTTTAACATTTCTGAGTCTGCGTCACCGCCCAAGCTATTGCGGTAACGCTGGATTTAAGGTGGCACTGACGGCTAGAACCTCGGCTATTTCTTGGCATGTCGTGATGATTAAAGTGCATTAGAAACAAATCCAACAGTTCTGGTTAATCATGTTTACTCAGCATTCAACATGAGGGGAAGTGATGCCCAGATCGATGACTATAAGTACCTTGCCACTTGAGGTAAGAGACGAGCTAAATAATGAATTAGTGAAATCAAATTTCAGTCACTACGATAAAATAGTCGCTTGGCTTGAGAGCAAAGGGTACCCAATTGCAAGGTCTTCCTTGCACCGCTATGCAACAAAGCATAGATTTGAAATTCTTGGGCTGCATGCCGGAAGTCGTTTCGAATATGCAACCCTTAAATTACAAGCGCTACGCATTGCCACGGAACGAACACCAGAGGCAGAGTTAGCTAGCCTGCAAGAATACGCAGAAGCCATTTTACAATGGGCGCTCGAAAAGTAGAATTTGAGGTCAGGGCAAGAGTCTTGGCCTCGTTTCAATAGCTGAAACAGATTTACAGAAACCGTTCCATTGAAACCCACTACACCCCAGAACTTCCCATAATTATCTCACGGATAACCCTTTATTTATCTCATGTCTAATCAATTGCAGGTGGTTATGCCGCCTGTCAGCCCGCGCGAAAAACCATGCAGGCTGGCGCCTGCGGGAGGAAGGACTCGTGCCGCGCTTCGCGCCGCTCCCCGTCCTTTTCCCCCCCTGACTCAGATTGCGTACACTTACCGCCGGTTTCCCTTTCTGTCGGAGTATATGATGTCCGGATTTAATCTCGCCGCAACATCGAAAGAAGAGCAGGATAAGGTGGCCATTGACCTGGTCGCTTCAGGCGTGGCGTATAAAGAAAGGCTGGCTATGCCGGTGGTCGCTGAACTGGTGGTCAGAGAACTGCCTGAACATCTCAGAGCGTATTTTTGGGGGCGGTTGCACTATTACCGTCAGTTCAGTGAGCAGCTGCCTGACAAAAATGCCCCGGAATATGCCAGAAAAGAGGATGAGGTTAAAAAGTAGCTTCAGTCCTGAAGCATTCTGCCTGTCGCTGGCCGGATTTTTCTCATGCCGGGTGATAGTTTTTTCTGGCCAGTGTGTGAGGTTTTTTTCTGCCGGTGATAATACGTTGCCTGTTCCTGTTCCTGTTCCTGTTCCTGTTCCTGTTCCTGTTCCTGTTTCCTTTCATCCTGCTGCCGATATTTCCTGACGGATTTCGCTGACGACGGGCGACTTCCCTGACGGGAACCGGGGCTGTCATGCTTCGCACTGAGCCAGCTACGCTGTCTCTGCCCGGCCCTTCGGGCAGCGGGTTTCCATCCCAGGCTGTCGCAACGTCAACGGCAGGCTTGCTGCGACCGTTCCGGTCACGCCGCCCCTGGCGCGCCGTTTCCTGCGCTTTTCGCACCCCGGCGGTAAGGCTGCCGGGCTGTAAGGCGCAACGCCGTTTCGCGTGCCGCGCCCCGACGTTGCGGCGGGCCCCTGCTCTCATCCACTTCTGGTGCCTTTTCACCGTTTAAGCCCCTTTCGCCCGGGCTGAGACAAGCACAAACGCTGTCAGCCGTCCAGGGTAAATGGCACGCGGTAAACCGCGCCCAGGACGGCTGCCATCGCCCGTGCTCGTTTACGCCCCTGCGGCGAAGGTTCTCAAACGGGTGAAGTTAAATACCAGAGGGAGCAGCGCAGCAGGTTCCCGCAAACGTCAACACCGCGGCTCCCGAAACTCAACGGGTGATGTTCTTTAAAAACCAGGAGGAAGAAAAATGCAGGCTCAGGCGATGCGTGTTTATCAGATTGCGTTCAGCGGACGCGATGCACAGGGCGTTATACCGATGTTTACCCGTATCCGCGCCGTGACCGGAAAGCGGGCTGTCAGGGCATTTATCGAACGTTATCAACCCGTCAGCGGCTGGTTTTTAGGCGACCCCGAAGACATTACGGACAAAGTACAGAAGGAGGCAGAAGGAACGGGCAGCAACCCGCAGACATGAAAAAAGCAGGGTAAACCCTGCTTTTCCCACGCCGTAAAAATCGCTGTAACGGTTTTTACGGCTTCATTAACTACCATAAGGAGTTAACTAAAGTGACAGTAACTATTGTTTCACCTTCCGCAGAGGCTGTAAAGCCCCGCCGTCATACGCGCATCATTCGGGCCGATATTTCGGCATCAGAAATTAATCCCGCGTTAAAGGCATTCGGGCGACACATCGCCAGACGTATCCGCAAGGGGCGCGGGGTACATATCCCCGCGATGACAAATACCGCCTACGGGCAGGTACTCCGCACGCTTGAACTGAAACGCGCATTTAACTGATGAGGTGAGCCGCCCCGCGAGGGGCGGCAACCACAGGAAGGAGAAACTCACATGACACAGACTACCGCACTGGCACTGACTGCCAGCATCACCCCGCCGCCCGCGTCTGAAGACAGCCCCGTGCAGTCGTACCGGGCGACATACTCCCCGGATGACAACAAATTGCGCCTGTATGCCGCGCTGCGTCTGGATGATGAAACGTATCAGAAGATCCACGCCGTGGGTTTTCGCTGGGCGCCGAAACAGAAACTGTTTGTCGCGCCAGCCTGGACGCCAGCCCGTGAGGACGTGCTTCTGTCTCTTGCCGGAGATATTGAAGACGATGACAACACCCTGTTTGACCGTCAGGAGCAACGCGCCGACCGTTTCAGCGGCTACAGCGAAAAACGCGCCGGGGAGTCAGAGCAGACGCTCGCGCAGGTGGATGCGCTGGCGTCGGTTATCCCGTTCGGACAGCCGATCCTGGTAGGCCATCACAGCGAACGCCGCGCGCGACGGGATGCGCAGCGTATTGAGAACGGTATGAAACGCGCCGTGATGCTCTTTGAACGTGCGGAATACTGGGAGGATCGGGCGCATGCCTCCCTGCGTCTGGCGAAATACAAAGAACGCCCGGATGTGCGTTACCGTCGTATCAGAAAAATCGAGGCGGACAAGCGCAAGGCGGAGCGGAATATTGCACAGGCGCAGAAATATCTGACGATGTGGCGGGCGCAGACGCTGGATCTGAAAATGGCGCGGCTTATCAGCAATTACGATCATATTTACACCTGTTTCACGCTGGAAAAATACCCGCGCCCGCCGGAGAAAAGCCAGTACGAAGGCCAGATGTCCCTGCATTCGGCGCTTGAGAATGAGATTATTACTTTTGAACAGGCCCGCGACATTGCCGCCCCATATCATGAACGCACGATCCGCCATCAGCAGCGCTGGCTGAATCATTACCAGAACCGCCTGGCCTATGAACGCGCCATGCTGGACGAAAGCGGCGGCGTGGTCACCCGTACCCAGGATTTTGAGCCGGGCGGGCAGGTTCAGAGCCGGGGCGAGTGGCTGACCATCATCCGCATCAATAAAAGTAACGGCGCGGTCAGTTCGGTTGTCACCCCGTATTACAGCTTTATGCGCTGCAACGGGACCATGACACTGACCCCCGACCGTATCACGGACTATAAAGCCCCGTCTGCGGAAGAAGCCCGCGCCGCAAAACAGGCCGCGAAACGCCCGCCGATCGTTAACTATCCGGGGGAGGGTTTCCGCGAAATGACAAAAGCCGAATGGTCGAAAACCCCGGCTGATTATAAGTCGGTCCGGGGTGTCGCTGAAAATGATGAGCATGGCGCGTACCGCTTCCGCCGCATCATGACCAGCGGTTACACGCTCGATAATGTGTACATCACCGACATGAAAACCGTGGAAATCCCGCAAAAATAACCGACAGACTCCCCGGCATTACGCCGGGGAGGTAAGGGCCATTCATATGCATAGTGAACTCAGGGACCGTATTCAGGCGATGCGGGCCAGACTTGACGGACGCACCCCCGTGGCCGAAATCCGGGCCAGCTCGCAGCTTTTCGTCACTCCCGATCCGGTCTGTCGTCAGATGGCTGACCTGGCAGAGCTTAACGATTCTGATCGTATTCTGGAGCCGGAGGCCGGAACGGGGGCCATTTTACGGGCCATCCGGGAGGTGGCCCCGCTGGCACGGTGTGACGCCGTGGAGCTTAACGCCGCGTTAGCCGCACATCTGCAAGCGGCGTTTCCGGGCGTTAACGTCCGGTGCGGGGATTTTCTGGAATACAAGCCGGGAAGCCTCTGGAACAAAATCCTGATGAATCCGCCGTTTCAGCATGCGCAGGATATCCGCCACATACAGCACGCCTTAACGCTGCTCGAATCAGGCGGAATACTGACGGCGGTTTGTCTGAACGGGCCACGCCAGCAGAAGATCCTGAAACCCCTGTCTGATGTCTGGGAGCCGCTGCCGCGTGGCACATTCACGTATACCGATGTATCAACCGTCCTTCTCAGAATTCAGAACTGACGGGCACTGTGAGCCGGGCGGGGGAGGACGCCCCCGTCTGTCCGCGCCGGAAAAAGCCGCGCGCCTGCGGCGCTGAAGGGGGCCGCGCTTCGCGCCGCCGCCCTCCATCCGCGTCTGTTCATGGTCTCTTTGGCTGGACTGTCTGTCGGGTGAGAGCTTTCTCTGCTGTTTCACAGGGTGATGTTTTCTGTTCCTGTTCCGGTTCCTTTTCATGCTGCTGCTTCCCTGTGTTTTTGAAATCTGAAATATCAGGGTACTGGCCCCCTTCGGCTCCTGGCCAGCTGGCGCTGTCCAGTCGTCGAGCCCCACTCCGCCAGGGCAGTTGCTGCGCACCTGCCAGTCTCCGCCGAATCCCTGCGGGTTTCGGGCCATACGGCTAGGGTCTGATGGCGAAAGTCAAAAGCAGGCTTGCTGCGACCGTTCCGGTCACGCCGCCCCTGGCGCGCCGTTTCCTGCGCTTTTCGCACCCCGGCAAACTGCCGCCGGGCTGTAAGGCGCAACGCCGTTTCGCGCCCGCGCTTTCCGTCGTTGCGGCGGGGGCCTGCTCATTCCTTGCCTGGTTTTTTCACCCTTTTGAGTCCTTTCGCCGGGGCTGAGACAACCACAACCCGCCTGGCTGTCCAGGGACGGCGAAGCCTTTCGCGATAAATTTTTTCCGGCCATTCCGCAGGCTTCATTAGACCGTAAAAAATTGACCGCTCACCCCGGACACCTGCACCGGGCCGTGGTCGTTTACGCCCTTGCGGCGAACGGCTCTCAAACGGGTGAAGGTAATAACCAGCGGGAGTGTTCAGCAGGTCCCCGCAAAACGTCAAAACCGCGGCCCCGGCAACTCAACGGGTGATGGTTTTTAAAAGCAAAACAAACGGAAGGAGATTCATCATGACCGTACGCGGCATCAACAAAGTCATCATCGTGGGTAATCTGGGCCAGGACCCAGAAGTCCGTTACATGCCCAATGGCGGCGCGGTCGCTAACCTCAGCCTCGCCACTTCGGAGTCCTGGCGCGATAAACAGACCGGAGAGATGCGCGAAAACACCGAATGGCATCGCGTGGTGCTGTTTGGCAAGCTCGCGGAAGTGGCCTGCGAGTATCTGCGCAAAGGCGCTCAGGTGTACGTCGAGGGGCAACTGCGCACCCGAAACTGGCAGGACGACAGCGGCGTGACACGTTATGTCACTGAAATCGTTGTCGGACAGAACGGCACTATGCAGATGCTGGGTGGTCGTCGTGACGGCGGTCAGTCTCAGAGCACGGCTCCGCAGCAGCAGTCCGCACAACCGCAGACGCCAGCCACTCCGTCACAACCAGCTGGCACTCCTGAAAAATCCCCGAAAGCGAAGGGCGGCAGAAAAGGCCGTCAGAGCGCCGCACCGTCTCAGCAGGTGCCGCAGCCGTTACCGGACGATTATCCACCGATGGATGATGATGCCCCGTTTTGACCAGCATGATGAATACGCCCCGCAACCAGCGGGGCAGTAAAAGGAGAAAATATGAGCATTTATAACGCCGGACCGTTACCAGATGACACCTTCACCAGAGCACAGGCGGAAGCAGTGGTGGCACAGTTTGAAAATGTCGCCATCGAAGACGATCAGGGTTCGCATTTTCGCCTGGTCGTTCGTCAGAACGGCGAAATGGTGTGGCAGGCATGGAATTTTGAAGCGGATGCCGGGATCTGGCTTAACCGTTACATCGAACGTTACGGCATTCGTAAACAGCAGTAAGAGGTGCCCTGCCGGAGCGCTAACTCCGCAGGGCCGGACAGTCATCAATATCCAGTGAGGTATCAACTATGTCAGTAACCGAGTCTAAAGCAAAAACCCCCGCGAAAACCAGCAAAAAAACGGTTAAACCTGCCGAAGCCGCAGCCCTTAAGGCGGCGCTTGAGGCCGCTCAGATTGAAATGGTGCCGCTGTCGGCGCTCGTCAAATCCCCGCTGAACGTCCGTATTATTCCGTACCCGGATGAGAGTGTCAGGGAAATGGCTGACTCCATTCTCGCGGTCGGCCTGATCCAGAATCTGGTGGTTCACTCGCTGCCTGATGGCCTGTCAGGCGTTGCTGCGGGCGGTCGTCGTCTTGCTGCCCTGCAACTGTTACTCAGCGAACAGCGCATCGATGCCGGGTATCTCGTTGTCGTCAAGCGCGTCAGCGACGACCTGGCGGTGGTCGCCTCAATGGTGGAGAACAACCAGAGGGCGGCGATGCATCCGGCAGAACAAATCAGCGGGTTTCGCACGTTGTCTGAGCAGGGTAAGACGCCGGCGCAGATTGGTGACCAGCTGGGGTACAGCTCGCGCCACGTCCAGCGAATGCTGAAGCTGGCGAACCTTGCCCCGGAACTTCTCGTCCTGCTGGCAGAGAACAGGCTCGATGTGGAGCAGTGTCAGGCACTGAGTCTGGAGAATGATCCGGTGCGTCAGGTGGAGATTTACGAGCGTGTGAAGGCGCAGCACAGCTATGCCCCCGCGCACATGCTTAAACGCGCCATCACGGACACCGAAATCGGTGTGAACCACTCCCGCTTCGTGTTTATCGGGCGTGAAATGTATGAGTCTGCAGGGGGCGTGGTGCGTGAGGATTTGTTCAGCGCCCAGGAGGGTGATGGTACGGCAGACGGTGTGCTGGTCGAACGACTGGTGCAGGAGAAGCTTGAGTCCGCCGCACTGGCAATCGAACTGCATGAAGGATGGTCATGGTCACTGGCCCGGGAGGGCGCGGTCAGAAACTACGGTGATGACCGCGAACATTATCTGCTGTTACCAGAGCCGGAAGCACAGTACACCGCTGACGAACAGCAGCGTCTTGATGAACTGTACGTCACTCAGGAGGCCACAGAAACGTTTGAGGATGAAGCCGCGATTCAGGTGCTGATTGACGAAATTGAAAATGCGGCATCGATCCGGGCGTGGACGCCGGAGCAGAAATCAGCCTGTGGCGTGGTGGTCAGCCTGTATGACGGTGAGCTTTGTGTCCAGCGTGGGGTGCAGAAGAAGCCTCAGAACGAGGCGAAAGAAGGGCAGGAAGATAATGGCAGTGGCGGCTCCCTCCATGTGGTCAGCAGCAAGCCGGATGTGACGGAGGGGATCAGCGCCCCGCTGCTCAAAAAGATGTCTTCAGAAAGAACGCTGGCAGTGCAGGCCGCCCTGGTACAGCAGCCCGAAAAAGCTGTGGCCCTGATGGTATGGCGGCTGTGTACCTGCGTTTTCGACTATTGCAACACCACCCGTGATCCATTTGTTATGCGTCTGGAGGTACACCACAGCGGACTCACGAGTGAGGCTCCGACCGGAAAGAGTGGTCAGGCATGGCTGTGTCTGATGCAGGAAAAAGCCCGTCTGGAGGCGCTGCTGCCGGAAGGCTGGAAAAAGGATTTCACCACCTTTTTTACCCTTGACGGAAAGATGCTGATGTCCCTGATGGTCTTCTGTACAGCCTGTTCTGTCGATGGCGTGCAGACCAGAACAATGGGGCATACGACACAGAGCGACCTCGATGGCGTTGAAACGGCAATCGGGTTCAACCTGCGCGACTGGTGGCAGCCAACGGCGGCAAACTTCCTCAGTCTGCTGAGTAAGAACCAGATTGTGGAGGCGCTGAAAGAGGCCGGACTGTCAGGGGCCGCGTCAGATATCGGGAGTATGAAGAAAGGAGATGCCGCCAGCCATGCTGAACAGTGTCTTTCCGGTACACGATGGGTGCCTGTCTGGATGCGCGCCCCTGATGCAGAAAAATCCCCGTCTGATGCAGAAAACGACGTATCTGATACTGAAAACGGCAGTACTGATGCACCCGATGCGGCTTTTGATGCAGACAGCCCCCACACCCTGCACGACGCAGCCTGATAACGGAGGCCGCCCCGTTACGGGGCGGTATTTAAGGAGAACATTATGCGTAACATTATTACCCCCGATGTACTGAACACCATGATCCCCCAGGAGTTTGAAGACTGGCGCGACGGTGGCGAAGATTTACGCCGCGAACTGACCCATGCCGTGATGCGTGACCTTGACTGCCCGGTTCACTGGGACCTGAACGGCGAGTACCGCAGCGAGTTCGGCGGTTTTTTCCCGGTGCAGATCCGTTTCACACCCTCCCACGGCAATTTCAGCCTGGCAGTGTGCAGCCCCGGTGATATCAGCCCGTCCTGGATGGTGGTGTTTATTCCTGCCAGTGGTCGCCCGTTCTCTGTTATGCGCACGCTGCCAGCCTGGTCGCCGGAGGTTATCAGCCACACGTTGAGTCTCGTCGCCCGCCTCGATGCCGATGGCTACAGTCAGGCCAGCATTATCAGTGTTCTGGCGATGGAGGGTGCACAATGATCCCGGCGAGTTTGTCACTGGTCCCCCTGAGTCATGAGCGTCGTGCTGCAATGCAGGCCATCGCAGAGGTGGAGCACAAGTATGAAAGGGGTGCTCATGTTGTGGAGTTTGCGTATGCCCATGCCTTTTTCCGCATCCTGAACGGCAGTAAGCGTGTCACCGTAAAGGATATCGGCTGGTTCTCTCCGGGGCTGACAGGACAGTCTCTGCGGGGAAATAAACAGGACTGGCTGGCGGCTATCGACCGGCTGATTGAAAGCCGGGGCGCGTGTTGCTGGTTGCCCCTGTCGCTGTCGGATGGCTGGCGACTGTTCCCGGAAACGAAGTTTCAGATGCAGGAGCGTACCCGCCGGCACAGTGAACTGGGGGCTGAAAAATACACCCGCCAGCGCCGGAAGGAGGCGTGCCAGCGCGAAACGGCGTATCAGGCGCTGGCGGGGCAGGCGGAAATTGAGCTGGCTTTTCATACCCCGGAAACGGTCAGCAGCTGGAGCGCCCGCTGGTCGGGTACTGAACTGCACCAGTACGACCTGGAGGAAATGTTCTGGCGCTGGAGCGAGCGTTTTCCGTCGCTGGCACCAATGGAACGCTGGATGATGGTGAATCAGCCCTTCTGGAGTGTGATGGTTGAATCTGATGCCCTCGCTAAAGAAAGCCCGGAACCGGTCAGACAACTGGAGCGCTGGATGGTCCCCAACAAGCTGATGCACCGGAGTCAGGCATGAAGTGGCGTTACTCGTTGCGCTGGAGACTGCCCCGGACACCGTGTCCCGGACCGCAGGAACTGGTGTCAGAATTGGTGGAGGCAGGGCAGCCCGCACCTGAGTCGGTGATGTCCCGTTGGGTGGCGGGCGCAGGGTATGCGGTGTGTGTCGATTTTCTGGATGAAAGGCAGGTCCGGCGCTGGAGTGATGAGCGGAAAGCGGCTGCCCGTCGGCGGAATCTGGAACGCCGTGTAAACCGTATCGCGCCGTTGTTTGCTGATGAATTTATCAGGCGTGAACTGGAAGCTCGCCCGGCGTATTTCCGCGGAAAGTCTCCCCGCTGAGTCAGGTTATTATCCCCTGCTGACCCAAAAGTGAGCAGGGGAGCGAAGTCAGGTACGATACCGGGTATGCTGCGCATGCAGAATTCAGTAATAACAGAGGTAATAGAGGGATGCCGAATTTGAATACAGGACTGACATTACCGGCGCTGGTTTCCATGACTCCCGGGGATTTTGAACAATTTCGCGCTGATGGCTGGTCGTCACGTCAGGTGCTGACGCAGGCCGTAGCGGGGGAGTTGCTTTTGCCGGAGGGCTGGGTGGCTTCACCTGAAATTTTCTGTGAGTATGGTGGAGTATGGCCAGTTTGTCTGCGGTATATACCACCGCATTGTCGGCACTTCTTCATGCTGACCAGCCCCGGAGAAGCCTGTGGCCACTGGATGATATTGCTGCAGTCTGCCAGCGGGCTACGAATGACATGTCTGCACAGAATGCCGGTGCTGGATACCTTTCTGATTAACAGTCTGCTGCTGCGGGCTGATGTGCTGGATAAAAAAAACTATACGCTGGCAGGTCTGGCTACTGAACAGGCGGGTATCACAGCCATTCCCGGGCGACTTCCCTGACGGGAACCGGGGCTGTCATGCTTCGCACAGAGCCAGCAATGCTGTCTCTGCCCGGCTCCTTTGGGGCAGCGGGTGTCCATCCCAGGCTGTCGCAACACCAACCCCTCGCTTGCTGCATCCGTAAACGGATGCGCCGCTTTTCACCGTGCCTGCGATAAGACTGCCGTCACTCTGATGTCGCCACGCCGTTCCGCCGTGTCGGGTGTGTTCATCCTCTTTCCCTGCCTCTGGTAATCCATCTTTCGGTGAGTTCCCCGGGCGGAGGGCTGGTCGTAGCACCGCCGTGTCGTCATCCAAGGGGTATATAAACTCCGCCAAAACTTTTTGCCTGGGGCCGCAAAAACTTTTGTCTCCGCCCCTTTCCTTCCTCCGTACGTCGTCGCTACTTTGCCCTTTGCCGCCAGGGAACTCACCGAAAGATGGATTAATCACCAGACAAGAGGAAACGCAGGATGAACACACAGAACGTCAAGGTCAAAACCGCCACCAAAGAATCTACCAAAAGATGGGTGAAAAAAATGGCACGGATTATCGACCGTGGGCACTACAACGTGGCTTGTGTGCAGGAAGCTCATGCGCATTACGGCGATAAGTTCACTCGCACAGATGCCTGTCTGTATTTCATCCGTGGCGCACTGTCTGAAATTTTTAACAAATCCTGAGTGAGAGGGGAAACGAGGATGACACGTAAAAATATGACCCTGCGTACTGATGGTTTTGTTCGCAATATCTATTCCCGTAACGCGTTCGACGTTAACCTGCCCGACTGCTGTCAAAGGCCGCGCGCCTGCGGCGCAGGGTAATACCTGCTGCGCTACACGCCGCACATATTACTCAGACGCATAATTGTCATATTATTATTTATTCCTGCCTGTCACCTCTCATCCGGCATTCTTCTGTTTGTCTCTTTCATCAATTCGCAGAGGGCTGCTTTTAGCATCAGCCAGGAATAAATAAAAGGGTATATAAGCGCTGCACGCCTTTTTATTCATTGCCCTTTGCCGCTCAGTGATGAAGTCGAACGATTTAATAAATCCATAAGGAGAAAACCTGAATGCACACCATTAACGTCAAAACCGCCACTCGTGAATCAGCCGAACAATTTAAAACAGATAAATTTCAGCGCTATTGTGTAACCGATGGTGATGAACGACTTGATTTTATCCCTGCTCTTTTTTTTACACCATCCGCTGACAATATGATCGCCAGCTGGTTACGCCAGCATTCAGATTATGATGGCGGCTTCTGGAATTACTGGATCATTCCGCAGGGTGTTGGTGGCAATGTGGCCCCGAACAGAATTATCTTCACCACAACACAAACCGGGTATATCGCACCAGCAGGAGAACAACATTATAACATGTGTGTCCCCGGTAATTATTTTGAGTCAGAGGTCAGTGCTGATGCTGCAGGAATTATTGCAACGTTGATGATAATGAACTGGCTGTCCTGGCAGGCGGCGGATATGGGAGATAAATATGCGAAAGTCTGTAAACAGCTTGTCGCCCGTCAGGATGCGCTGAAGGATTATGTCAGTCTTATTCAACATCCGGAACGTGGATTGATATGGCGGGCTATCGATTAAAACAGGTGCGTCACTCTGGTGGCGCATTTTTTTTGATGGCAACATAAATTGCCTGAATTTCTTTTGCATATTGCTGGCGCTTTTTCTCCTGTACTTCCGTTTCACGAAATCCTGCATTATAAGCCCCTACAGCCCGCCATGAGTATCCCCAGCGTTTAAAAGCAATGGCAAGGTAGTAAGCGCCAGTGTAAATGTTAAGGCAATTGTCAGTATAAAGTTGTCGGGGAGTGATCCCGAACTGAGCCAGATGCGAAAAGTTTTGTGAGTGTATTTGCATCTTACCGACAGCATATTCGCTCTGTGATACAACGTTGAGCGCATTATCACGCCAGGACGACTCACGGAACGAAATCGCCCGTAACAGATCCGGCTCGATCCGATAATCTCTTCCCGCCATTTCAAAACAGTCCTGCGCATTAACAGAAAATGTCATCGCCAGTAGTCCTGTAATCAGAGTTTTCCTCACGTCAGCTATTCCTCATTACCTTTTCTTTAGCCAGAGTGCCATTTTTGATAAAAAACGGCAATGCCCGGAAATACTGAATTCTTCCCGGCAGGTATATTTCTGTATGCCTGCTCCTTAACATCAAAGTCCCACACCCGTCGCAAGATTTAATCTTGCATGATTTGTCTTTTAAAACAGTTGGTTATGATTTTTTTAACGATGTATTTTAAACAGAGCGATTTAAAATAGAGTATAAGTACACTCTATCTATACTCTAATCAGAGTGTTCATCACACTCTGATTAGAGTATTTAAGCATTTTCAGGTTGTTATATAGAGTGTACTCGCGAGTATACTCTGCTTTTTATGGGCTACATACTCGCGACTATACTCTGATTTTTTTAATGGTATACTCGCCACATACTATGGATATGTATGTTAAAAATTGCCTTTTAATAATTTTTTGTTTTGTTCTAAAAAAGGATCTTCTATGCCACGTATACAAACTTTTGTCAGTAATCAGGTTCGTGAAGAAATAGAGTCTGTGGTTACAGAGCGCAGACAGGAAGGTGCGACGGAAGTTGATGCAACAGTATCTTCGGTCACTTCAATGTTAATAGAGCTTGGTCTGCGTGTATACCGGATACAGCGTGAGAAAAAAGAAAGTGGCTTTAACCAGATGGAATATAACAAAGTTATGCTGGACAGTATGGCTCGCGTCAGGATGATGTGTACGGAGATAATGAAAATGGGGACATTATCTCAGGAATCATTAAGTGATGGAGGGTTCAAACTGGATAATATGCGCAAAGCTATCGAGCGTTTTGCGGATGAGCAGGTGGGCATTTTTTTTGCTGAAGAAGAAAAAGACTAACTCCTGATATATTGCTCTCCGACTTCATGCCGCCTTTCATGGCGGCAGAGTATATTTATCATTCAGGTGCGGTAACGTTAGTGATTATATTGATTTCTAATTATTAAGTATTCATGCTTAATGTCCCTATTAATGTTTTTAGGATATATAGTAGTTTTGCGTGTAAAGGAAAGCTCTTATTTTTCACATCAGATTAAACCCCCTTCTTTACCTTTAATTCTCTTGCGCCCAGGATACCGGATGGTTTTTTATTTCTTCTGGGTGGATTACTGAAATACGTTCAAAATTTCGCATTTTTTATGTGACTACAGTCAAAAAACAAACCGTAATTCCGTTATTGATTGAGTGGGTATACCTGCTGCGATATATTTCACTTAAGGCAAATCAGTCAGAAGGGAGGCAATTATCAAATTTTAAATTGATTTGCCTTTAACGCGATAACAGGGGCGGCCACCCCTGTTATCGCTGGCCACCAATAACCTGAACACATTTAACAGGAGGTTACGATGGTTATCATCGATCCTATTCGTATGGAAATTTTACACAAGGTTTTTCCTGAGGTTAATGATGCGCAAGTCGAGGTTTTTACTCTTTTTGCTTTCGGAATGACTGTCAGGGAGATTTCTGATTACAGAAATACAAAGCCACAAGCAGTGTATAAAACTCTCAAGGAACTATGCACACAGTATGGTGCACCTTCTAATGAGGCACTTAAGACTTTGTACATCACTCGACTGGCTTTACATTCCTTCCTCGACTTAAGGATTGAACTGCTGCCGGAACTGTGATTAATCGAATTTGATGAAAAACGTGATGTGACGCGCATCACGTTTTATCGTTGATTTAGATCAATTTGTGGTTGTCAGACTTTTCCAGTGTTTCGTTTTTCTTCTTTTTATTCATGCATTTATTGAGGTTAAAAATAATACAATCTTCAATTGGACAACCCTATTTTTTTTACGTCATCATATGTCTGTTCCCTTTTTCTTTTTGTGAGGCTGAAAATGATTCAAGGTTTACCACTTAAACCCCGTCCTGCAGGGAAGTTTATAAAACTATATCTGGATGGTGTTGTGTATGCAGAGTTAAAAAAGAATGCAAAAAAAAACTCAAAATCAATTCAACAGACAGCAGCACTTAAAATTGAAGAGGCTTTAGGGTTAAAGGAGTGATTCTGTTACAGAGTCATTAGCCTTATCTGATGGTTCTGTGCCGGATTGACTTTACCGGTCAATACCGCTGGGTGTTTTATTAAAATTACATAAATGGAGTTTTTTATGAATTTATCCTTTGCAAAAGGCGGCCTCCCCGCGTCTGTAAAAAACCGTGCATGGCAGTTTTGCCAGATGGCATGGCGTGGTGTGACCAGTAAAAAAGCGCTGTCCCGTCTGGCTGCGCTGTCTCCGCTGCTGTTACTCGGTGTGGGACAGATGGCCCACGCCACTGACCTGCTGGCCGGGGGTAAAGATGATGTGAAAGCCACCTTCGGGGCCGACTCCTTCGTCATGATGTGTATCATCATTGCCGAACTGATTGTCGGTGTGGCGATGTATATCCGCACCAAGAACCTGCTTATCCTGCTGGGTCTGGTCGTGGTCATCGTCTTCACCACGGTTGGTCTGACGTTTATTGTCTGATGATGGAGGGAAACGATTTAGATAAATACCGTTTCCCGAAAACCCTGTCAGAGCAGAACCGTATTATCGGACTGCCCCTTGATGAAGCCATCCCCGCATCGGTTGTATTAGTGTGGGGATTTTTCACCAAGAAATATTTATTCAGTCTGATTATTGCGGCAATTATCTGGCAACTGATCAGGGCGGCGAAACGCGGAAAAAGTTCCCGCTGGTTATACAACTGGTGTTACTGGTATTTACCCACTGAATTATTCCGGGTGGTCTACCGCGTTATTCCCGATTCCAGTTTAAGGAAATGGATCAAGTAAATTACCGCAGGGCCATATTATGGAAATCAGCGCTCGTAATTCATCCACCAAAATTATTGCCATTTTTATTCTGTCACTCACGACACTGGTCTTTATTCTGGCTTTTGCTGTGGCATGGCTGGCCGTGACCAACAGAGCACTCATCCACGAACAGCGAACGGTTGTCACCCCGATGACCTATAACGCGCCGTTTGCCGTGTCGGAAACCAAATCTGATACGGAAAACTACCGGATGATGACGCTGTCCTTCCTGGCCCTGCGTCTTAATGTCTCGCCCGAAACCGTCGATTCGAACCACGCCTTTCTGCTCTCGTTTGTGGAGCCGGAGGCCCGGGAAGAGTTTAAGCCTGTCCTTGAAGAAGAAGCGGCGCAAATCAAAGCCAGTGAAGTGAACTCCGTTTTTTACGCCTCTGAAATCAATGTCTATCCCGTTGACGGCCGCGTCGATGTTCGCGGGGTACAGAAGATGTGGATTGGCAATGCAAAACCCTCCACAGAGTTAAAAACCTACCGTCTCCGCCTGAAATACGCTGGCGGCTTTACCCGTATTGGCCGGTTCTATGAGGTGACCAATGAAAAATAACCTTCCGGCATTATGGCTGGGCACCGCCATGATGACCGCCGTGCCCTTTGCAGCACAGGCCCAGTCTCCCGCGACCATCAGTTTCCCGCAGGGGGGACAGTTCCGGCTCAGTATCAGCAATACCGACCCCAACCTGATATTTATTCCCGGTGATAAAGTCACGGCCATTACCGCCCAGGGCGGCATGCTGGCCGACAAAAAGCTGACCTCTGCCGGCGGTGTGTTGTTCACCTCGGTGGCCACCCGCGCGTTCACGCTCTATGTGGAGACCGCGCTGGGCCAGACGTTCTCTGTGGTGGCCACGCCGGTGAAAGGGGAAGGCCGCGTATACCGTCTGATGAGTGCTGAACCGCCGGCGCGTCCGGAAACCCGCAAATGGGAAACCGCGCAGGCTTACGAAACACTGCTCATCAGCCTCAGCCGTTCAGTTCTGTCCGGCACGATGCCGGATGGCTATGGTGAAGTGAAGCCGCTGGCAGACGGCGTTCGTGTGCCGGGCGGTTTTTCCGTGACGCCACTGAAAGCCTGGGCCGGCGACCGGCTGCGTGCTGACCGCTATACCCTGCGTAATAACAATACCTGGGGCGTGGCGCTTCAGGAGCAGGACTTCTGGAAGCCCGGTATCCGGGCAGTGATGTTTGATAACAATGCGCAGACCCTTCTGGGTGGCGGAAGCATGACCCTCACCGTTATCCGTGAGAGCGGGGAGGGCAGCGATGGCCAACGTTAACAAAATCATCCGCCGCCGCCAGGTTGCCCTGCTGATTGCGCTGGTTCTCGGGATTGGCGCAGGCGGTGTCGGGACCTGGATGGTCTCAGAGATGAACCTGAAAAAAGCCCCGCCAGCCAAAGCCCCGAAAGGGGAACCCGCGCCGGACATGACCGGCGTGGTGAACCAGTCCTTTGACAATAAGGTCCAGCGTTCCGCGATTGCCGAGGCCCAGCGTCTGAATAAAGAAACGCAGACGGAAATTAAAAAGCTGCGTACCGAAATGGGCCTTATCGGGCGGGATCTGAAAGGTTCGCAGGACCGTATCCGGGAGCTGGAAGACGAGAACAAGCTGCTGCAGACCCAGCTTGAGGCCGGGAAAAACTTTGACTCCCTGAATGCCGAGCCGCTGCCGGGGGCGCTGGCTTCTCAGGGCAAACCGGCACCCGCCGGGGCCGTGCCGCCGCCGACCAGTTTCTGGCCCGCAGGCGGCGGACAGGCCCCGGTCGCACCCGTGATGGAGCCACTCAACCGCCCGGGCATGATGGACAGCCAGGAATTCAGTCTCCCGGATACCGGCCCGAAAAAGCCCCGTTTCCCGTGGATATCCTCCGGCAGCTTTGCCGAAGCCATCGTGGTGGAAGGGGCTGATGCGAATGCGTCCGTCACGGGGGACAAGAATACCGCGCCGATGCAGCTGCGTCTCACCGGCAAGGTCCAGATGCCCAACGACCAGGAATTCGACCTGACCGGCTGCTTTGTGACGCTGGAGGCCTGGGGGGATGTCTCCAGTGAGCGGGCCATCGTCCGTTCCCGCTCCATCAGCTGCAAGCTGGGGGAGGACAACATCGACCAGAAGATTGCCGGGCATGTGTCTTTCATGGGCAAGAACGGCATCAAGGGCGAAGTGGTCATGCGTAACGGCCAGATCCTGCTGTATGCAGGCGGTGCCGGCTTCCTGGATGGTATCGGCAAGGGTATCGAGAAAGCCTCCAGTACCACCGTGGGTGTCGGGGCCACCGCCAGTATGAGTGCCGCTGATATTGGCCAGGCCGGACTCGGCGGCGGTGTCAGCTCTGCCGCCAAAACCCTCTCTGATTACTACATCAAACGTGCCGAACAGTACCACCCGGTTATTCCGATTGGTGCAGGCAACGAAGTCACGCTGGTTTTCCAGGACGGCTTCCAGCTGGAAACCCTGGAGGAAGCCCGCGCGAAAGCGGCCGCACGTAAAAAACAAACGCAACCCGCTGCCCCGTCAGCCCCTGCTGTCATGTCGGCGAACACGCCGGACATGCTGAAGCAGCTGCAGGACTTCAGGGTGGGGGACACCGTTGACCCGGAAACCGGGCAGACCGTCACACAGTAAGCAGGGACCGGTTATCCGGTCAGAACACCACAATCCGGAACAGTCAGTGCCCTGGAAGACGTGAAAGGGATGGGCGGTAGCGTGTCCGGACAGCGTAAACAAGGAGAGCCGATGGCCGACGAACTGGACCATCTGCAGGTGCAGGAAGACCTGCTGACCCGGCTGCACATACAGGCCGCCCGGCAGCAGCTCATCAGGGGCGGGGAAAGTCTCAGCGAATGTGAATGCTGTGGCAACGACATTCCCCTCAGACGCCAGCAAACGATACCCGGGGTACGGACCTGCACGGAATGTCAGCGGGTACTGGAGCACCGGAGCAAACACTACCAGAGGTGAGCGATGGAAGACAGAACAGGCAATGTGATGGTCCCGGGGAGATCCGGCATGGGTAAGACCACTATCAGCGTTGAGGTTGTGCAGACCTTTTTATCAGAACGGCAACGCGACGACTGGCGGGAATTACGCGCTGGTATTCAGAAAAACGAAAAAAACTCAGGGGATGAACATCATGAAAACCAACAGTAATGGCGGTCCGGGTAAGACCCGTCATCTGAAAGATACCGCAACCCGCTGCGGGAATAAGGGGATGCGCGTCATCTGTGTTCATGCCGCAGATACCGCGTTCAGGTTTTCGGCATTTCTGCCGTGTTCTGACTCCCCTGGCGACAATGTCAGGATTTTCAGGTGCGAACTGTCGGGGGAGTATCGGCACTGCCTGTTCATGGGAAAACCGGGTTCAGGCAGGGGCGTAACCAGACAGCAGGTTGCCCGGGTATTTGTGGCCCGATCTGACGTCAGCCGGCTCAGGGAACTGTATTCCGGCGATGACGGAGAGGAACTGGCTGAGGCCATCCGTCAGAACTGCAGGGGATATATCAAGGGCCACGTCGTTTCTTCTGCGTGGGTAAAAGAAAACGGTAAATGATGATGGATATGTCTTCATTACTTCTGCGCGATTTCAGTGATCTGACCCGACCGGAACTGATTGCCAGACGTAAAAAGGTGGAGATTTTGCGGGCCAGAATATTGCATACCCACGAACATATTTCTCCCCGAAAACAGCAGTCTTTCGTGATTGCCATTGTGGTGCTGATAGTGGGCTACGCCTTAACGCACTTTCTGCTCCTCACCGGCGTGGCTGCGCTGGGCGCACAAATTATCGTCCTGCGTTATTCCACTCTGCCGCTGAACTGGCACATGCAGCTGGCTGGCGAAATACAAAAACTGGAGCCACTGCGACAATCTCCGCTTCGCCAGTGGGGCTGCACCTCTGATTCTTCCTGGGAATACGCGCAGTACTGCCTGGATAAAGAAATCACCCTGATCCATCTCTCGCTGGGTTCTGCGCCAGCCCCTTTTGATGCCTGACTGATAAGGACTGTTATATGAAAAAAATCACCCTGTTACTGGCAGGCAGCGTCCTGCTGTTATCCGGCTGTGCCGGCGTCAAAAGCAGCTTTGACTGCGATGCCACCACCTCTGATACCTGTATGACCATGACGAAGGCCAACCAGCTGGCCCGGGACAAGGCAGCAAAACAGACGGGAAAGCAGGCTGCGGGCGGACTGCCTTCCCTGGTTAACCTTCCGGCGCAGGCGGCTTCTCAGCCGGTACCGGTACGGTCTGTTATCCGCCCGGCATCAACACTTGCCCCCGTTGTGTCCGCCCCGTCCGTGGGGGCTTCCACCACGGTGACGTCAGCGGCCCGACCCTCTGCTCCGGCCCCCGTTCGCACCAGTGGCCTGTTGTCTCCGCGCCCGGTGGCAGGCGCGCCGGTGAGCACCACGGCTTCGCGTCCGGTACTGACCATGCCGCCAGTGCGTTCCGTCACACCGGTCACTGCGCCCTCGTGCCAGACCGTGCGCTGTGACAGCCCCGGTTCGGTGCATCCGCAGCGCAGCCAGGACCGGATTGCCACCGTCTGGATTGCGCCCTGGGTGGACAGCGATAACGCCTTTCATCAGCCCGGACGCGTGTCCTTTGTCGCCGAACCGGCGGACTGGGTTCTCCCGTCCCGCGTGAATTAAGGAGCCTGTGGTGAAAAAGTTTCTCAATGTACTGGAAAACCTGCAGAGCGCCTTCCGGATGCCGGATGGTGCGGCAGAGATGACCCGTAACCTGGCCAGCCTGGATTTTCCGCAGCTGACCAGTATCCTGCCGTACCGCGACTATGACCGCGACAGCGGCCTGTTCGTGAACCGCAATACCGTGGGCTTTCTGCTGCACGCCGAACCGCTTATCGGGGCCAATGAGCAGATAGTCTATGTGCTGGAAGACCTCATCAAGAGCAAGCTGCCCCGCAAAACGCCGATATCCTTTCACCTGGTGTCCAGCAAACTGATTGGCAGCCAGCTGGACCGTGGTCTGGCTGACTTCCGCTGGCAGGGAAAGCAGGCGGATAAGTTCAACCGTATTACCCGGGCCTATTACCAGCGGGCTACCCAGCTGCAGTTCAATAGCCCGACCGGCCTGCCGCTGACCCTGCGGGATTACCGTCTGTATATCTCTTACTGTGTGAAAGCAAAGAAACGCACGGCGGCGGTGATGACCGAAGTCTCACACACCATGAAGGTCCTGCGCTCCTCGCTCGATGCGGCGAAGATATTCACCCGGGCAGCAGACGACCAGGAGCTGGCCTCACTGGTGCACGGGATGCTCAATGCCCGTCATGACCAGCTGTATCCGGATGATGTTCGTGTCGGGAAGTTTGATGAGCTGCATCAGCGTTGCGTCGACCAGCGCATCGGTATCGATGTGCGTCCTGACGATGTCCGTGTCAGCCTGGCGGACCGGCAGGGGACGGTGACCACCACCCGGGCCATGAACTTTATGCTGGAGAACAACCCGGACATATTCATGCTGTGGATGGGAGGCGATAACCTGTCCAACCTCCTCAGCCCGGACCTGACCATTGCCAGCCCGTTTGTCATCACGATGGTGATGGAGGCCGAGGACCAGGTGGCCACCCAGGGGGAAGCGACGCGCAAGTACCTCGACCGGGAGAAAAAGGCCAACTCGCCTTATGCCACCCTGTTTCCCGGTGTGGCCAGACAGGCTAAAGAGTGGAAGGAGATCCGCGAGCACCTCAACAGCAACCAGACCTGCATCGTCCGCTATTACTACAACATCACCACGTTCTGCCCGGATTCGGATGAAGCAGCCCTGGTCTGCGAGCAGCAGGTCATCAACACCTTTAAAAAGAACGGCATCGACCTGTTTTCCCCGACCTATATGCAGTTCCGGAACTGGATAGCGATGATCCCCTTCATCCACGCCGAAGGGCTGTGGGACGATATCAAAATGGGCGGGGCCACCTGCCGGGCAGAGAGTATCCAGGCGGTGAACCTGCTGCCGGTGGTGGCCGACAACCGCCTCTGTCAGGGGGGACTGCTGACGCCGTCCTACCGCAATCAGCTGGCGTTCCTCGATATCTACGGCGACGGACTGGGCAACACCAACTACAACATGGCGGTGACCGGCACGTCCGGGGCCGGTAAAACCGGTCTGGTGCAGCCTATTCTGCGCAGCGTGCTGGACTCCGGCGGCATCGCCTGGGTGTTTGATATGGGCGACGGCTACAAGTCGTTCTGTGAGAACGTCGGCGGCACTTACCTGGACGGCAAGTCACTCAAGTTTAACCCGTTTGCCAACATCACCAGCATCAACGAATCCGGCGAGCGTATCCGTGACCAGCTGGCCGTGCTGGCCAGCCCCAACGGCACACTGGATGAGGTTCACCACAGTCTGCTGTTGCGCGGGGTTCAGGAAGCCTGGGAAGAACACAGGGAAAAAGCGCGTATCGACCATGTTGTCCATAAGCTGACGACCATCCGCGAAGATGAGAAATACCGTAACTCGCCCGGCATCACCAACCGTCTGGATGAGATTGTCGAACTGCTCGGGAAGTACTGCTCCTGGGGAATTTACGGCGAGTACTTCAACAGCGACGAGCCTTCCCTGACCGATGATGCCCGCTTTATCGTCCTGGAGCTGGGTGGCCTGCAGGATAAACCCGACCTGCTGGTTGCGGTGATGTTCTCCCTCATTATCTACATCGAGGACAAGATGTACCGCACGCCGCGCAGCCTGAAGAAATGCTGCACCATTGATGAGGGCTGGAAACTGCTCAACTTCAAAAATGACAAGGTCGGGCAGTTTATTGAAACCGGCTACCGCACCGTGCGCCGTCACCGTGGGGCGTTCATCACCATCAGCCAGAATATCAAGGACTTTGACGCCGATGATGCCTCCGGCGCGGCCAAAGCGGCCTGGGGTAACTCCGCCTTCAAGGTGGTGCTCAAGCAGGATGCGTCTGAATTCAAGCAGTACAACCAGAACCGCCCCAACCAGTTCAGCGAACTGGAGCGCAGCGTAATCAGTAAGTTCGGGGATGCCAAAGACCAGTGGTTCTCCTCCTTTATGCTGCGCATCAACGACACCTGCAGTTTCCATCGTCTCTTTGTCGATCCGCTGAGTCGGGCGATGTTCAGTTCAAAGGGCGATGACTTCGAATTTATCCGCCAGTGCCGGGAACAGAACATGGATATCCATGACGCGGTGTATCAGCTGGCTGTCCGTAACTTTCCTGATGAGATGCGCGAACTGGAAGCGCTCGCGGAGGCCGCATGACCACAGAGCAAAACCTTACTCCTGCTCAGCCTGAACCCACCCTTACTGCAGATGACGTCAGGAAGGGGGGAAACACCAAAGCGAAAGGACACCGGCTGGAGCAACGTCGCCGCCGCTGCCTGCGCAATTTGTTGCTGGTTGCAGCCACTATTGTGTGTATCAACGCGGCGGTCACGTCGCTGCTGATTAGCTGGCGCACCCCGACAGTCGTGTCCTTTGATATGAAGGGGACGGTCGACCAGTTCACTGACCAGGCGGGCGCCCGGTCCCTGGATGAAAAACAGACGACCGACCTGACGGAACGGTTTATGCACGCCCTCAGCACCGAGCTTCAGGAATACCAGCGCCGTCATGACGCTCTTATCCTGGTGACGCCGGCAGTGGTCGGCGGGGCCGCTGACATTACCGGGGAGATCCAGAGCGCGGTGGCGACGAAGATGGCCGAAGGAGGGACGCCGTAATGTACCGACGTCTGCTCATTCTGCTTGTCCTGCCCGGCATGGTACAGGCGAAAAACCTGGGGACATGGGGGGAGATGTACCCCATTGCCGAACAGGACATGCTGACCACCATCCAGACCCGGCTGAAAGCGATGGAAGCCAGCGGCGAGATGGCCCGGGAGCAGGAAGCGTTCAAACAACGCGTCATTGAAAACACCCTGCGCCCGAAGCCGGTTGACGGTCTGACGCTGGCGCAGGAGAACACCACGCACTATATCGACCCCTCCCTGACGGTCAGTGAGGACCTGAAAGACCATCAGGGCCGGGTGTTTGCCCATAAAGGGCAGGTCATTAATCCGCTGGATACGGTGCCGTTTACCGACACGCTGTACTTTATCGACGCCGATAACCCGCAGCAGCTGGCGTGGATGAAGGTGCAGAAGCCCGGGACGCTGACGTACCGCGTCATTCTGGTCAACGGCGATGTCCGGGAGGCCACGAACGCCCTGAATACCCGTATCTACTTTGACCAGGATGGCTCGCTCAGCCGGAAGTTTGCGCTGAAAGCCATCCCGGCCCGGGTGACGCTGGCAGAAGATCGTCGCCGTCTGCGGGTGGACACGTTTGCCCTGGACGCGCCGGAGGTGAAGCCATGAAACGTTATCTGGCCGGTCTGGGGCTGATATTTCTGTGTCTGGCAGGGATGAGTGGCACGACACAGGCGGCCTCTGCGGAATGCGAGGGGAATTTTGTCAACCCGATCACCGATGTCTGCTGGGAGTGCATCTTCCCGGTGACCATCGGCAATGTGCCGGTGGCCAAAGGTCGCCAGCCGGACACGCCGAATCCGTCGATGCCGATTCAGTTCTGCCCGATGGGCATTCTGTACCGGGTGGGACTGGCCATCGGGTACTGGGAGCCGATGGCGCTGACGGACGTGACGCGCTCCCCGTACTGCATGGTGAATCTGGGCGGGTTCAATATCAATATCGGGAACGTCGGCAGCGGGACAGGCGGGCAGGAAAACCGCGCAAATCCCGGCGCATTCTACCATGTCCACTGGTACAAATACCCGCTCACCTACTGGCTGAACATTATCACCTCGATGGGCTGCCTGCAGGGTGGTGACCTGGATATCGGCTATCTGTCCGAACTGGACCCGATGTGGGACAGCAGTTCGCTGAGCATGATTATCCAGCCCGAAGCCATTCTCTTTGGCAACATCATCGCCCAGGGAGCCTGTGCGGCTGACGCGGTGGCAAGCCTCACGGGTAAACCCATTGATGCCCTGTTCTGGTGTGCCGGCAGTCAGGGCAGCATGTATCCGTTTAACGGCTATGTCTCTAACGAATTCAGCCCGCTGCAGACCTCTTTACTGCTCAGTGAACGCATGGCGTTCAAACTGCACCGTCAGGGCATGGTGATGAACAGCATCGGTGAAAACACCTCCGTGTGTTTTGAATATCCGTCCCCGATCATCCCTAAAAGCCGCTGGCGGTATCACCTGGTTAATAAATATCCCGATGCAGGCCAGTGTCATCCGCTGGGCCGTAGTGTGACCCGCTGGGAAACCGGCAAGAACATGCCCAACGACCGGCGCAATTTCGGGTATCTCTTCTGGCGCAAGCGTAACTGTGTATTTCTTTAAGTCACAGGGAGAAAGACAATGAAACGAGTACTGATGTCGCTGGCCGTGCTTCTGACCTGCGGGGCCGGGATGGCCAGTGACCATACTGAGAACCGCCAGTTTATTCACGACCAGTTGCAACTGGACAGGCAGCGTTTTCGTGCCCTGCAGATGCCGGAGTTTCTGCAACAGCCGCGCACCGTGACACCACAGGACCAGGCGTTTCTGGACGCGCAGGCCTCACAGTTCCGTCAGGCCATGCAGCCCGGGGAGCGCCCGGTGGACGCGGCCCTGGTGTTTGTGTCCTTCTCGATGCCAGCGGAGGAACTGAAACAGCGCGTGAAGGATGCGGCACAACTCAATATTCCGGTGGTTATCCGGGGGATGGTCAACGGTGATATGCGGGCCACTGCCAATGCCGTGGCCGGTCTGGTGAAAGAGAGCAATACCGGCGGGGTGCAGATAGATCCGACCACGTTTCGCAAATACAACATTACCGCCGTGCCGGTGCTGATTGTGGCCTGTGGCAATCAGGGCGATACGGTCGACCGGCTTCAGGGGGACCTGACGTTACATCAGGCCCTGAAGCGGGTGGCGGAAGAGGGTGACTGTGCTGACACGGCCCGGAACCTGCTGGGTGAGGAGGCGAAATGAAGCGGTATCTTCCTTTACTGATGGCGATGGCATCCTTCTGCCTTGTTCAGCCACTTGTCGCGAATGACCAGTTTAACCAGGGCATGCAGCAGGGTAACGCCAGCAAAGGGCAGGGGGCCGGTGCCATACAGGGGTTTAACCCGGCAGAGGCAATCCCCGGCTACACCGACTCACCGCCGGAAAGCGGCTATTACGGGGGCGTGACGTCCTCCGGCGTGGACATGACCTCACCCGGGTCGTCGGCGCTGAATACCTCGGAGGCCGGGAAAACCATCACCGAATCCATTCTGAACACGCCGCCGGATAATAAACCGTCGCTGGATGCGCCGTTTATTTCTGAAGGGCTGGCCATGAAAGACAAGGCGGAGACCATTACCGGCGGCGGGTTTGCCGGCTGCGTGGACCAGCCTGCCAGCTTTACCGAAATCACCACCCATCAGTGTCTGCGGGATACGAAGATCGAGCAGTACTGTACGCGCACAGCCACGCTGGGGTATGAGGGCAGCACGGAATATGACGTGAGAGTGGTGGAATATGAGCTGAGTGAACTGCCGTCGTGGGAGGAAAACGGCAACATCGTGGTGGCAGTGACGCCGCAAATCAGCGGGGAAATCACGGAAGCCACGTATTCCTGGAGTAACTCCCTCGGTAACAAACCGCGTTTCCATATGACGATTTCCTTTCTCGGTAATAACGTGCAGTGGCACCAGAAGGGGTCGTACAACAACGTGAGCTTTAAGCCTGTTCCGTCCTCCCTGACTGCCGGTGTGTCGTTCACCTCCCGTCATCCCCGTAAAGTCCGGGATGGCTCCGGCTCGCTGACGCACCGCAAACACGTTCCGTTTAAACTGCGCTTCGTGCTGCGGGTAAAAAGGGACAGTTACAAACCCGTCGTGACCTGGTCCGAAAACTGTCCGTTCAGCAAGACCGAGGGGGCCATGACCGGTTCACAGTGCGTGGAACCGGGTGAAACCCGCACGATTGTGGTCGGTGGCCAGACGCTGAGTGCGTATCAGGCCTGCTGGAAATGGCAGGACACGTACCTGACCCAGACAGAGACGGAAGGAACCTGCGGGGAATACATGAGGGACTCCACCTGTACGGTGACCCGCAGCGAGTGTGCCGACACGGTGGACGGCTTCTGCGTCAGTCAGCAGGTGACCTACTCCTGTGAGCGTAAAAAAGAGGGTAACGGCCAGATTTGCGGCGGGGAATTCTTCTGTAAAGACGGCAGTTGTGCCCAGGCGCAGACGGGAACCAGCAATATGTTTGGTCAGGCGGTCTCGGCGCTGGCGGCAGTGGCCGCTGCCGGGGAAGATGTGGCTCTGCTGAACGGGGAAAACGTCCGCGCCTTTACCGGAGAAGCGCAGCACTGCAAGAAGATGGCGGTGGGCTTCAATAACTGCTGCAAGGACTCCGGCTGGGGCCAGGATGTGGGCCTGTCGAGCTGCAGCAGCGAGGAAAAGGCGCTCGGGAAGGCGAAGGACAAAAAGCTGACAGTGTATGTCGGGGAGTACTGCAGCAAAAAGGTGCTGGGCGTGTGCCTGGAGAAGAAGCGCGGTTACTGCGTGTTTGACTCCAAACTGGCGCGTATCGTCCAGGAGCAGGGCCGCCGTGGCCAGCTGGGCGTCGGGTTCGGCGGGGGAAAATCACCGGACTGCCGGGGCATCACGGTGGATGAACTCCAGCGACTCGATTTTGGCGTGATGAACTTCAGCGATTTTTATGATGACCTCAGTGCCGGCAGCGACATCCCCGAAGACCAGGCACTACTGAAAAAAGCGCAGGACATCATCGCGGAAAAAATGAAGGATGCGACGCCATGAAACGACTCGCTGTCCTGATGATGGTGTTATCCACCACCCTGCATGCCGCCCCGGATGAGGTTCTGACGTCTAACTTTGCCCGGGAAGAGGGCTGGCAGTGGTACAACCCGAATGCGGCTGAGGAAGACCCTGCCCCCGCGCCAGCCCCGACGCAGCAGGCGCGTCTGGCCAGTATGACTCCGTCAGAGCAAAAAAAAGTGCTCCAGCAGGCGACGCGTGAAGCACTCGATACCGCCATTCTGTATCCGTCAGCGGAGAACTTTCGCCGCTTTATGACCCTGCAGAACTTCTGGACTGACCGGGCGACGGACTTCACCCAGACCTCGAAACTGGCGCGTCTGAAATACCCGGAGCTCGACTACAACGTGAAGCGCAGCCACTACAACGGTTCGGTGGAGGCGCGTCTGAGCGAAGAGAAGAAGGTTCAGAGTGCGGTGATAAGCCAGGTGGCGCAGCGCTACGGCCTGTTCTTCTTCTATCGCGGGAATAATGCCGTCGACAACCTGATGGCCGGAGTCATCCGCGCCTTCTGCGAAGACCGGGGCATCACGCTCATGGCGATCAGTGTGGACGGCAAAATCAGCGACCAGCTGCCACAGAGCCGCCCTGACAGCGGACAGGCGGAGCAGATGCGCGTCACTCACTTCCCGGCCACCTTTCTGGTCGACCCGAAAACGCACCAGTGGCAACCCCTTGCATGGGGATTTATGAGCCACGACGACCTCGATAACCAGATGGTCAGCGTCCTGACGCAGTTCAGGGCCACTTACTGATAATTCCGACCGCTAAGGTAACGTATGAATATCCCTTTACTGAAGACCGCCATCCTGATGGCGGCGATGCTGTCCGGCCTGACGCAGGCCGGGACCCTGGATGATATCCGCGCCCTGGAGGCCACAAAGACCGGGCGTACCGCCCCGGCGCTGGACGGACTCGCTCTGCCGAAGACCCCGACAACTGCGACAGTTGATCGTCCGGTTCAGGATACGGCCCCTGTCTGGCTCCCGCTCAGTGACGGGCGACAGGTGAACGTGCAGGACTGGAAGGTCGTGCTGTTTATGCAGTCGACCTGTCAGTACTGCCGCCAGTTTGCGCCGGTGCTGAAATCCCTGTCACAGCAGACCGGCCTCAGCGTGTTCCCGGTGAGTCTCGACGGGAGAGGCGATACCGAATTCCCCGATGTGCTCCCGGCCACGCCGGATGTGATGGTGGAATATTTCCAGAGCGGTGTGCCAGTGGCGACACCGACCACCTTTCTGACCAACGTCAACACGATGGAAACCTGGCCACTGCTGCAGGGGGCGGCAGGGGCCGGTGAGTTCCGCTCCCGCCTCGATGAGGTATTCCGGATGGCGCTGGACCGTCAGGCCGGGAAACACCTTCCACCACCTTCTGAGGGACCACGATAATGCGACTGAAACCACTCTGCCTGGCGATGGTGCTGGGTCTGTACAGCGCGGGCACGGCGCATGCCGGCCTGCAGGATGACATGAATTCTTTCTTCAATGACATGAGTTACGCCAGTAATGCCACCTCGGCCAAAGCCTGGCAGGGGCAGGCGGCGCGTTATGTCTCCGGCGGTTCGTTCTATGCCCGGACCGGTAATAAAAATATCCAGCTGATCTCCATCAGCCTGCCGTCCATCAACGCCGGCTGCGGCGGAATTGACGTCTATCTGGGCGCGTTCTCTTTCATAAACTCCGACCAGATTATGGCTTTTGTGAAACAGACAATGGCCAATGCGGCGGGATACTTTTTTGACCTCGCACTGGAAACCACGGTCCCGGAACTGAAAGCCGCGAAAGACTTCCTGCAGAAGATGGCCGCTGACCTTAACCGCTTCAATATGTCGAGCTGCCAGGCGGCAAAAGCGATGGTCGACAGCGTGGCGTCGATGTGGGGCGAGAGCCAGCAGAACGTCTGCCAGTCGGTCGCCGGGCAGAAAAACGTGTTCTCTGACTGGGTGTCTTCCCGTCAGGGGTGTACGTCAGGCGGGAAATACGACGCTGTTACCGACAAGGCTACCGGGGCGGAAAAGGACCAGGTCCTGAAAGATATCAATCTGATGTGGGATGCGCTCAGTAACAGTACGCTCAGCAGCAATGCGGAACTGCGCCAGTTTGCCATGAGTATCAGCGGGTCGGTGATTTTCGGCAGCAACGGGGAGATGCGTATTCTCTCGTCGCTGGCCTCCGACCGCAGTCTGCTGACCGCGATGATGAGCGGGGGCAGCGCGAAGGTGTATGTCTGCGACAACCAGAACAAGTGCCTGTCCCCGTCCCTGAGTAACGTGACGATATCCGAATCCAAATCCCTTATCCGGATGGTACAGGACATGCTGACCAGCATCGAGAACAAGGCCATCACCGACTCGCCCCTGACGGAGAAAGAGAAGCAGTTCATCAACAGCACCTCCATCCCCATCCTGTCCTGGATAGTGGACCAGTCGTCACTGAGCGTGTCGCAGTCCCTGTTTGCACAGCTGACGGATTATATCGCCGTCGATATTTACCTGCAGTACCTGGAGGCTGTGATGAAGGTGGTCAACGGCTCGCTGGCCACCAAAGATTATCCCGGGGCCAACATGAAAGAGCTGAAAAACGGCCTGTCCGATGCCCGACAGGCGCTCAACTCGCTGCGTATGGAAGTGCAGATTAAGGAGGACGCCCTCATCTCTGCCCAGCAGCAAATCCGCTTTATCCGCCAGCAGGTCTCCTCAAAGATGAGCGACCGCGTGCTGGGTAACTACCAGTTCAGCAGGGTGAATTAATATGTCGGTGGAAACGATTTATACCGTGGCGGGCGGGGCGTGGTTCCAGGACACGCTCAACGGGGTGGCCGCCTTCTTTAACAGCCGGGCGGGGGATGCGCTGATTGTGATGGCTACCGCCGTGTCTGTGATTGTTGGGGCGGCAACCTATATCCGCACCCGTAACCTGATGGACCTGGCGAAGTGGGTGGCCTTCTATGTTTTTGTGCTGGCCGTTATGATTGGCGACAAAACGAATGTCCAGGTGGTGGACCTGTCTGAGCCTGCCGCCATTTATCAGGTGGATAATGTCCCGACCGGCCTTGCCGCACCGGCCAGCCTGATTACCCGTATCGGGGCCGGGATGGCGCAGACTTACGATTTTATCTTTGCCCGCCCGGATGCGCTGACCTACAGCAAAACCGGGATGCTGTTCGGGGCGCAACTGGCCGCAGGCAGTACCGATTTTCGTTTTTCTGAACCGGAAATTCAGCGTATGTTCACGGATTACGTCCATAACTGTGTGGTGGGCGATATCATGCTGAACAACAAGTACACCATCGGGGACCTGATGAATGCCTCCGACCCGTATGCGCTGATATTCAGTCGTCCCAGTCCGTTGCGCGGCCTGTACGACAAAAACCGAAATTTCCTGACCTGCGAACAGGCCACAACCAAAATTAACACCGATTCCAGCGACATCAGCGGGGCCAACCCGCAGCCGTTTCTGCAGCAGGTCCTGAACATGACCCACGGGTTTACCAACCAGGTGTTCGGGCCGACAAACGGGAATAAGGCGGCACTGTTTACCGAAATGCTGGGCGACAGCTACAGCTATTTTCACGGCACATCCCTGACCTCCACCGAAATTATTCGCAAGAACGTGATAATGAATGGCCTGCGCAGTGGTCTGGAGAGTTTTTCTGCCCAGAACGGTGATACGGCAGGGCTGGTGAATGTGGCCACCCAGACCTCGATGGCCAAAATGCGTCTCTCGCAGGCAACCAGCGCCTCGGTGGCCGCCAATACGCTGCCGGTGATGTATTCGGTGCTGCTCGGCATGACGATTGCCCTGTTCCCGATTCTGGTTGTGCTGGCAATGGTGAGTTCCCTGTCCTGGATGATTATTAAAGGGTATGTCTACACTATTGCTTACCTGCAGATGTGGCCCCTGCTGTTTTCCATCCTGAATCATGCGATGAATTTTTACCTGCAAGGCAAACTCAACGGGACGGCGGTGACGCTGGCCACCTTTGACCAGGTGCAGAACACCTACTCCGATATCGGGACCACGGCGGGCTGGCTCGCGCTGTCCATTCCGTTTATTGCCTGGGGGATGGTGAAAGGGCTGGGTCAGGTGGTGTCGCAGGCGGGGAACTACCTTGGCCAGACGCTGCAGTCGGCCTCCACCCAGTCGTCATCTCAGGCTGTCGACGGTAACTGGCACTATAACAATATGTCGACCGGGAACGTACAGGGTAACAAGTGGGACACCAACTACAGCCATCGTGAAGGGCATATGACCAGTCAACTGGAAAGCGGGGCGACGAAAACCCTGACCTCGTCCGGGCAGAATGTCTACAACACCACAGAGGCGATTTCAAAACTGCCTGTCGATATTGCGCTGGGGAAAACCGCATCCAGCAGCTGGCAGCAACAACAGCGTGATGCGCTGAGCGAAGCGCAGAGCCTCAGCAACAGCCTGTCACAGACCTCGAGCCTCGCCACGTCGCAGATGAGCCAGTGGAGCCAGCAGCGGGGTAACAGCGACACCACGGTGGCAGGCAGCGACGCCTCTGCCAGCAGTAATCTGACCAAAGCGCTGAACACCATTCAGTCGATTGGTTCCCGGTATGCCCGGGATGAAAATGTCAGCCTGGCAGAAGGGGTTCGGGCAGCCGCAACCAAGAGCCAGGATATGAGTTTTGGTGCCGGTGCCAGTGTGCAGGGCTCTGTTGACTCAGACCGCCAGATTCTCGGCAAAGTTGCCGGCCTTGTGACCGGAGGGAAAGTCTCAGGGGAAGCGCATCTGAAAGGTGAGTATACGGGCAGAAGCGGCTCCTCGCATGGCACCAGTTCCGACCTGACTCAGCAGGGTGGGACCAGCAAAGGATTCAGTGCCCAGGAGATGAAGGATTTCCGCGATGCAATGGATGTGGTGACTTCCAGCCGCGTGACCGACAGCGGCAGTCATACGGACAATGCGTCGGCCTCTCTGGCTAACCAGCTGTCGTCCACCTTCTCCAGTCTGAAAAGCCAAGCATCGCAGTACAACGATGCGGTTACGCGTAGTCACGAGTACTCGCAGCTGGCCAGCTATGCTGAAAATAACAGTGCCAGTATTAACCAGAACTACTCCCAGGAGTTTGTGGGTTATGTTACCAGCAAGCGTCCGGGCGAAGCTGACCAGCTGCTTTCTGATGCGGCCAGCCCGGAAGTCCGTGCCGAGCGCGACAGACTGGCGCAGTCATTTGTGGAAGACCGCATGAAACCGCAACTGCTGCAGGAGTTTGAAGAGAACAGAGGCCGTACCGGTGAGGGGATGGGAAGTGTGGGGGCCTCCTACGGGGGCGGTAACCTGCAGGGTGAATATCATGCGCAACAGACACAAATGGAAAACCGGGCAAACGAAGGTGGCGTGAGGCAGCAGGGTGACGTCAGCGGCGATGTGGCTGACAGACGCCGTCACGCCGAATCTCAGGTCAGTGATGAAAAAAATACTGTGATCTCGTCCGGCAATACACCGAAGGAAGAATACAACCGCTTGCAGAGTGAGCATGAGCAGGGTAATAAAGATTTTGATAAAGCCAAAAAAGAAGAGGAATACCGGCAGTCAGCAATACCGTTAAATGCCGGAGACGCAAAAGAGAATATTGGAAAGTTGAAAGACGAGATAAAAAAACACGGTGATTTTTAAGAGGGAATAATGAGAGTAACAACTGATGATTTAAAAAAAGATGTAGAAATGCTTCTTGAGGATCTTAAAAGGAATTATGAGATCCCTTCTGTTTTAAACTCTGTTAGATTTTTATCTAAGGTTGTAGCCGTCGCTCTAGTAGTGCAGTTTCTTCTAAGTGTTCTCGATTTTTATATTTGGGAAGGTGAGTATAGAGGTGGAGTTAGGGAAGCGATTATCGTTTATTGCATTGGTTTCTTGGGGGTTTTATTACTTCCATCCTTTGTACTTCTCATCGTATGTCATAACCCCGTAATGATGATTTCGTGTCTAAGTGATGAAACGAGGCGGAAATCAGTATTGTTAAAACTTGCCAAAACTAAACTTCAATATATTCTATGTTTTGCAATAGTAACTAATCTTTTTGTTGGTGTGTGTTTTACATTAAATGAACCCGCAATGATCGCTTTTATGGGTGGCAGTTGGTTTGCGACAGTCATAATTTCTACATTTATTTATAACATGATGATGACCCCCTACTTCACACCTGCAGTAGTTAGTGGTTTATCAAAAGTGAAAGAGTTGCTTACTGCATCACCAAAATAAGCGTCTCATTGTGTATTAAAACTTCTGAAAATTCGCACAGCATAACCATAGTGTTGATGTGGTTGTGCTTCTGCCTGTACATTAACTATACGCACATTGAGTGTGTGGAGTAATAACAATAGTACCTCCGGGCATGGCATATGGCATATGACATGCGACTTATATGGAAATGAGAAAAATTATATGAAACAAAACGTTAAGCTGATGGCAATGACTGCCGTTTTATCCTCTGTCCTCGTGCTCTCCGGGTGTGGCGCGATGAGCACAGCGATTAAGAAACGTAACCTCGAAGTGAAAACCCAGATGAGTGAAACCATCTGGCTGGAGCCATCCTCACAGAAAACCGTGTATCTCCAGATAAAAAATACCTCTGACAAAGATATGTCCGGCCTGCAGGCGAAAGTGACCAAAGCGGTTCAGGATAAGGGTTATACCATCACGTCATCGCCGGACAGCGCACACTACTGGATTCAGGCTAATGTCCTGAAAGCCGATAAAATGGACCTGCGTACCGCCCAGGGGTTCCTGAGCCAGGGCTACGAAGGTGCAATAGCGGGCGCAGCGTTAGGCGCGGGTATTACCGGTTATAACTCCGGTTCTGCCGGCGCGACATTAGGTGTTGGCCTGGCGGCGGGCCTGGTGGGAATGGCCGCTGACGCGATGGTGGAAGATATCAACTATACGATGGTGACGGATATTCAGATTTCTGAAAAAACAAATACCAGCGTGCAGACCGATAATGTTGCCGCCCTGAAACAGGGTACTTCCGGATATAAAGTGCAGACCAGCACGCAGACCGGTAATCAGCATAAATACCAGACACGTATTGTCTCATCTGCCAATAAAGTTAACCTGAAATTCGAAGAAGCAAAACCTGTCCTCGAAGATCAGCTGGCGAAATCTGTCGCCAATATTCTGTAATACCATCAGGGTGGCCGCCGGGCCACCCTGTTTTAAATCTCATTTCCTGAAATACATCACGCTGTTTAATTATATCAAATAATCTGTTAGCGCATGCAGACAGGCCTGTATCCGGCATGTCTGCTGGTTACCTGCTTCCGGGAAAATATAATGAGCCTGAATCCTCGCGATTTAACGCAGGGCGGTCAGGTCGCTTTTATGCGCCTGAAAATGTTCCTGCAGATAAATAATCTTATTTCTTATTACGTCATTATGGGAACGGTATTATTTGGTCTTGCCGTTGTACTGATGCGTATGAGTATTCAGAATCTGACTAACGGTATTATTTACTGGTTTGTCCGGTTCATGTCACCGTTTACTGAAAGAATGGTCAGCCAGCCGGTTTATAATATCCGGTATTACGAGCATACCCTGCAGTACAGCGCCCGGCAGATCCTCAGCGACAATTACACAGTCTATTGCGGGCAGTTGCTGAAACAGGAGCTGGTGATTGCCGGTTGTGCTTCGCTGCTGGTCGCTTTTCTGGCTACGCTGGCCGTGTACTGGTACCTCGGGCGTACCGGTCGCCAGCAGAGTGAGGATGAAATCATCGGGGGACGCGTCCTCAGTGAATCACCCAAAGACGTGGCCCGCCTGCTGAAAAAACGCGGAGAAGCCTCCGATATTCGTATCGATGACCTGCCGCTGAAGCTGGATTCTGAAATCCAGAACTTCGCCATGCACGGGACAGTATCGACCGGTAAATCCACCCTGATGCGTAAAATCCTCAAGCAACTGCGTGACCGTGGTGACCTGGTCATCATCTACGACAAGGGCTGTACGTTCGTGGAGGATTTCTACGATGAATCTCGCGATGAAGTGCTGAATGCGCTGGATTCCCGTTGTCCCAACTGGGATTTATGGGAGGAGTGCCGCACGATTTCCGAACTGGAGAATGCCAGTACAACGCTGATCCCGGCCAGCAGTGGCGAAGATCCGTTCTGGCAGGGCAGTGCGCGCACCATCTTTGCGGAAGGTGCAGAGCGCATGCGTAAGGACGAGGGCCGCAGCTACAACAAATTCCTGCGTACACTGCTGGCAATTCAGCTGGACCAGTTACGCGCTTTCCTCGCCGGAACACCCGCCTCCACGCTGGTTGACGGCAAAATTGAGAAGACTGCCATCTCCATCCGCAGCGTACTGACCAACTACGTCAAGGCGATGCGTTACCTGCAGGGCATTGACCGCCCGGGACGGGAGAAATTCACCATCCGGGAATGGATGAAGGGCCAGGCGGATAAATCGAAGAATGGCTGGCTGTTTATCACCTCTGATGAACAGAACCACGAGTCGCTCAAACCGCTGATCTCCCTGTGGCTCAGTATTGCCGCCACCAGTCTGCTGGCGATGGGGCCTAACCGTCAGCGCCGCGTCTGGTTTTTTTATGACGAACTGGCCTCACTGCACAAGCTGTCCACCCTGCCGCGTATTATTTCAGAAGCCCGTAAGTTTGGCGGTTGCTTTGCCCTGGGATTTCAGAACTTCGCCCAGATGGAAAACATTTATGGGCCGAAAGGGGCCGCAGAGATATTCGACCTGCTGAACACCAAATTTTTCTTCCGTTCCCCGAGCGCCCAGATTGCGAAGTTTGTGGAAGAGGATATCGGGGAAACCCGCCGTCTGAAATTCAGCGAACAGACCAGCTTTGGTCATGAGCAGGTGCGTGACGGGATTTCGTTTGGCAAGGAGGAAGAACGCGTCAGTATCGTCAGCTACTCGGACGTGCAGTCCCTGAACGACCTGCAGTGCTTTGTCACCCTGCCGGGAAGCTACCCGGTAGTGAAACTGACCATGAAGTATGACGCGATGCCTAAAGTGGCTGACGCCCTGCTGTTGCGGGATGTGCAGACCAGTCTTGATAAGAATATTGAGGATGAGCTGGTCCGCCGTACGGAAGAAGAACGCCTGAGCCTGGACGGCCTGTTTACTCCCGTGACGCCAGTGCCGGAAAGCGCATCAGCCTCCTCCGGGGGAACAGAGCGGGATATCGAACAGGATTTACCCCGGGAGATGCCGCCGGGCCTGAACGGTGACGGGGAAGTGGTGGATTTTGCGGCCTATGAGGCCTGGGAGCAGGGCCAGCATCAGACCCGCGACATGACCCGCCGGGAAGAGGTCAATATCAACCATGCGACAGACAAAACGCATGAGATTGATGGAGACAGGGAGGTGTACTGATGCTATCCATCTCTTCCATCAAGGGTGATGCGGGCTATTACAGCCACGAAGACAACTACTATGCCAGCGGTTCCCTGGAGTCCCGCTGGATGGGGGAAGGTGCGGAGAGGCTGGGCCTGAAGGGGGAAGTCGCCAGCGCCGATATGGATGCAGTCCGCCAGAGCAGACTGCCTGACGGCAGTGACCTGTCCCGGATGGTTGACGGTGTCAACAAACACCGCAGCGGTTACGACCTGACCTTTTCAGCTCCCAAAAGTGTCTCCGTCATGGCGCTGGTCGGGGAGGACCGGCGTTTTATTGAGGCGCATAACCGGGCCGTGGCGGTGGTGATGCAGGAAGTGGAGCAACTGGTCAGCGCCCGCATCACGCAGGAGGGAAAAACGGAAACGGTGCTGACTGGCAGTATGGTGGCTGCATTGTATAACCATGACACCTCCCGGGACCTGGACCCGCAGGTGCACACCCACGCCCTGGTCTTTAATGCGACATTCGCCGGTGAAAAATGGCGGTCGCTGGCCAGCGATACCCGGATGAAAACCGGTTTTTCTGAGAATCTGTACGCCACCAAGATAGCGCTGGGGAACCTGTACCGCTCTGCCTTACGGGAAGACATTGAGTCTATGGGATTCGAAACGGTGGCGGCGGGGAAACATGGCCTGTGGGAGCTGAAGGATGTGCCGGTGGACGTTTTTTCTTCGCGCAGTCAGGCCATCCGGGAGGCCGCCGGGCCGGACGCTTCAGCTAAATCTCGTGATGTTGCTGCACTCGATACCCGCCAGGCTAAAGCCTGGGCCGATCCTGAACTGCTGAAAGCTGACTGGCGCCGGCGCTTAACCGACGAAAAATTCGATATCGGTCACTACATCAGCCAGGCGCAGGCGCGCGTGGACGTTTCTGGTCCTGTTGTTACTGGTCATGGAGGTATTCGTGCGCCGGGCCAGCCGGGAGGCGTGTCTTCCGGCGGGGTTGCTGACGAACAGGTGCAGAAAGCGGTCAGCGACACAATCTCCGCGCTGTCGGACAAAAAGGTCCAGTTCACCTGGTCCGAAATGCTGGCCGGCACGGTCAACCGCCTGCCGTCCGTGTCTGGCCTGTTTGAACAGGCGCGTACCGGTATTGAGGCCGCGATTGAAGGACAGCGTCTTATTCCCCTGGACCGGGAGAAGGGCATCTTCACCTCTGATATCCACCTGCTGAATGAACTCAGTGTCCATCAGCTGGCGCGCACTGCCGTTGCGGAGCAGACCGTGCTGGTCTTTCCGGAACGGGCAAAAGAACGTGATATGCCTGCCAGTGATGCGGTCTCTGTCCTGACGCAGGATAAAAGCCCGGTGGCCATTCTCAGCGGGCGCGGGGGCGCGCAGGCCCTGCGCGAGCGTACGGCAGATGTGGCCATGATGGCCCGTTCTCAGGGCCGGGCAGTGCTGGTGATTGCGGCTGACGGGCGCAGTGGCCAGTTCCTGGCGGAAAGCCCGCACCTGGCAGGCCAGGTGATGCTGCGCTCGCAGATGAACGCTGACACCGTACTGCCGGTTCAGGGGACGGTTATCGTCGACCGGGCGGAGCGACTGTCGCTGAAAGAGACCGTGCTGCTGCAGGAAAAGGCACTCAGCGCCGGGGCACAGCTGATATTCATGGATACCGAGAACCGGCAGGGCACGGGTAATGCCCTGTCTGTGCTCAAAGAAGCGGATATTCCCCAGTACCGGTTTTACGGCACGCAGCTGCCGGAAGTGCGGCTGGTCAGCGAGGCGGGCAAGCGGAGTCGCTACAGCCAGCTGGCACAGGAGTACGTGCGCCTGTCAGCTGAAGGACGGGATGTGGTGGCCCAGGTGACCGGTGCCCGGGAACAGCAGCAGCTGACGGAGATTATCCGGGATACGCGGCGTGATGCGGGTGAGCTGGGCCGGGAGCAGGTGACGCTGCAGGTGCTGGAGCCGGTGTGGCTGGACAGTAAAACCCGCCATCAGCGCGATAACTACCGGGCCGGGATGGTGATGGAGCAGTGGGATGCTGAGAAGAAAACGATGACCCGCCATACCATAGACCGGGTGGCAGAGGCCACCAACAGCCTGGTGTTGCAGGGGGACGACGGGCGTCGTCTGACCCTGAAGGTGTCGCAACTGGGGGTCGGTTCCGGCTGAGGGCGAAATGACACCCTAAGCGTTAGCTCTGTGTCGTTGCACGATGTCAGCGACGGTATTCTTGCTGATACCGAGCTCGCGTGCGATCCAGCGATAGCTGCGTCCCTCGGCCCTCATCGCAACCACCTTAGGCAAAAGTCGGTCTGATTTTGGTCGCACTCCGGCCTGACGACCAAGCCTCTTACCACGTGCCTTCGCAACAGCAAGGCCTGACTTGACCCGCTCGCTGATGAGATCCCGCTCAAACTCCGCAATGCCGGAAAGAAACGTCGCCAGCATTCGTCCATACGGCGACGAAAGATCGAACGCCATTCCATTCATGGCTATCACGGAAACCTTCCAGTTCTCCAGTTCACGTAGCGTATTGAGCAGATCGAGCGTCGAGCGCCCCCACCGGGAAAGCTCAGTGACCAGGATTGCATCAATTTGTCTGGACTGGGCAAGCGCCAGGACTTTCTTTCGCTCGGCCCGGTCGAGTTTAGTTCCTGAACCTGTTTCCTTAAATATTCCCACCACGTCGTAGCCGGCACGGCCGGCGAAGGCTCGCAGATCAAATTCCTGGCGTTCACAAGACTGATCCGCTGTTGAAACCCGGCAGTAAATGGCGGCACGATGTCCCAATTGAACCCTCCTGGATTTTTGTATCGGAACGCCCTGATTTATATGGGCTGGCTGTTGTCCAAAACAGACTATACTTCAAAAGGGACGAATTTGTATGTCACGACGCCATATTTTCACCGAACGGCAGCGAGCAGCGCTGTTCGATCTGCCCACGGACGAACTGTCGCTACTGAAGTTCTACACGCTGGGCGATGATGACCTGGAAAACATTAGGCAGCGCCGCAGACCGGAAAACAGGATTGGCTTTGCCCTGCAACTTTGTGCCTTACGATATCCGGGCCGTGCACTGGCTCCTGGTGAGATGATCCCGCGTGAAGTCCTTTCCTTCGTCGGTGCTCAGCTTGGAGTTCCGGCTGATGCGCTTCTCACTTATGCCACACGGCGCCAAACCCGTCAGCAGCACATGGACACGCTGCGCGAAATTTACGGCTACAAGACCTTCACGGGCCGTGGTGCCCGTGATCTGCGGGAGTGGACTTTCGGCCAGGCCGAAGATGCCAGATCAAACGAGGATCTTGCTCATCGTTTTATTGTGCGGTGTCGGGAAACTTCCACCATTCTGCCCGCAGTATCGACAATCGAGCGCTTGTGCGCGGATGCTCTGGTCGCCGCTGAGCGGCGGATTGAAACGCGGATTGCGGAAAATTTAACAGCGGATGTTCGCGATCACCTGGACAAACTTCTGAGTGAAATGCTCGCCGGCAATATCAGTCGTTTCATCTGGCTTCGCAACTTCGAGGTTGGTAACAACTCGGCTGCTGCTAACCGTTTGCTCGACAGGCTCGAATTTCTGCGTACCCTGAATATCAATCATAGTGCTTTGGCCAGCATACCTGCCCATCGCATTGCCCGGCTGCGTCGGCAGGGTGAACGCTACTTCACCGACGGTTTGCGTGACATCACTTCGGACCGCCGCTGGGCGATCCTTGCCGTCTGTGTTGTGGAGTGGGAAGCGGCGATTGCTGATGCCATAGTCGAAACCCATGACAGGATCGTAGGAAAAACCTGGCGGGAAGCGAAGCGCCAGCATGACGAAACAATTTCCGGCTCTAAAGCCACACTCACGGATACGATCCGTACCTTCACCGCGCTGGGAGCTTCGTTGCTTGAGGCCCGCAGTGACGGAACCCCGCTGGAGATGGCTGTCGCCAGTTCGGTTGCATGGGACCGGCTCGCTCAACTGGTAGCGACAGGGACTCAACTCAGCAACACGCTAGCCGATGAGCCTCTTGCATATGTCGGGCAGGGATACCATCGCTTTCGTCGTTATGCGCCCCGCATGTTGCGCTGTCTGAAGCTCGAAGCCGCGCCGGTCGCCGGACCATTGGTAGCAGCAGCTTTGTCGATCGGAGAGATGAAAGGTGTTGCATCGCCAGAAAGGCGTTTCCTGCGGCCCAGCTCCAAATGGAACCGTCATTTACGAGCTCAGGAAAAAGGAGATACCCGTCTTTGGGAAGTGGCGGTACTCTTTCACCTCCGGGATGCTTTTCGTTCCGGAGATGTCTGGCTCGCTCATTCGCGCCGCTATGGTGACCTCAAGCAGGTACTGGTGCCGATGATCGCGGCGCAGGAAAATGCAAAACTGGCCGTGCCTTCCAACCCACAGGATTGGCTGGCAGACAGAAAGGCGCGACTCACGATCGCTCTTAAGCGGCTGGCCCGGGCTGCCCGTAACGGCACTATTCCGCACGGTAGCATAGAAGATGGAACGTTGCGGATCGACAGGTTGACAGCAGACGTGCCGGATGGTGCCGAGGCACTCATACTGGATCTGTATCGCCGAATGCCGTCCGTTCGGATTACCGACATGCTGCTTGAAGTTGATGCAGCCCTTGGTTTCACAGATGCGTTTACCCATCTGAGAACCGGGGCTCCATGTCGCGACCGGATCGGTCTGCTCAACGTCCTGCTCGCTGAAGGGCTCAATCTGGGCCTGCGTAAGATGGCGGAAGCTACAAACACGCATGATTACTGGCAGCTCTCACGCCTTGCCCGCTGGCATGTTGAAAGCGAAGCCATGAACCAGGCATTGGCAATTGTGGTGGCCGCGCAGGGTAAACTGCCGATGTCACGCGTCTGGGGGATGGGCACGTCAGCATCGAGCGATGGTCAGTTTTTCCCGACAGCGCGGCATGGCGAAGCCATGAACATGGTCAATGCCAAATATGGTTCTGTTCCCGGCCTCAAAGCGTATACTCACGTAAGCGACCAGTTCGCGCCATTCGCTTGTCAGTCGATCCCGGCGACCGTGAGCGAGGCACCGTATATTCTCGATGGACTACTGATGAACGAGGTCGGTCGCCATGTTCGCGAACAGTATGCCGATACAGCAGGATTCACCGACCATTTGTTCGGAGCCAGTAGCCTGCTCGGCTACAATCTCGTTCTGCGAATCAGGGATCTGCCATCGAAGCGGTTGTACGTATTTAATCCCGATACGACCCCCAGGGAGTTACGCAAGTTGGTAGGTGGAAAAGCCCGGGAGGATCTTATCGTTGCGAACTGGCCTGATATTTTCCGTTGTGCCGCGACGATGACCGCTGGCAAAATCAGGCCCAGCCAACTCCTGCGCAAGCTCGCTTCTTACCCACGACAAAACAACCTTGCAGTTGCGCTTCGTGAAGTTGGTCGTATTGAACGGACCCTTTTCATTATTGAGTGGATCCTGGATACGGACATGCAGCGGCGTGCTCAGATCGGTCTTAACAAGGGAGAGGCCCACCATGCGCTCAAAAATGCGCTCCGTATCGGGAGGCAGGGGGAAATTCGCGATCGCACGACAGAGGGGCAGCACTACCGAATCGCTGGGCTCAATTTATTGACTGCGGTGATCATTTACTGGAATACCGTCCATCTTGGTCATGCCGTCACGGAGCGGCGGAACGAAGGGTTGGATGTTCCCCCTGAATTTCTTCCCCACATATCCCCATTGGGCTGGGCGCACATTCTACTGACTGGCGAATATCTTTGGCCCAAGGAACCGAAAGCTTAGGGTGTCATTTCGCCCTCAGCCGGAACCGACCCCTAAAATGACACTCAGGAGCCAGATCAGATGCTTTTTGAGGCCGAGTTTATCCTGGATTATTCCGTAGCCAATCATAAAAATCATACTGGTAAACTGATTGACGGAGTAGGGGTCGGCTTGGAAAACGGAATCTATGGTCACTCCCGTTTTTGCAACACCGATTTTGACGACAAGTTGGCTTGCTTGAATCTATCCGGCGTCTGAATGGGATTTTATTCCCGCGCCTTGATGAGTTCCGCGCCTGATGAACCTCCAGAAAATATACGGCTTCAATGAGCCTTTCCGTTTTACAGGTTCCTCAACAGGCCGGTGGGCCGTTAGTATCATCAATATCAGTATTCGCAAAACCAGATCAGTAATTCTTTAAACCGGTGTATTTCTGCCGTTATGCTACATAAGTTTGCTGTCGTGCCGTTAGGGCCCAGGCTATTCTGGCCAGCTTGTTTGCCAGAGCACAAGTGACGACAAAGTTGCTTTTCCGGCACAGTAAATCCCTGACCCAATCGGCCAATTTTCCAGACTGGTGTTCCAGTTTTTGTATGAATACCCTGGCACATTGAACCAACAAAGTTCGGATCTTTTTATTACCTCGCTTACTAATTCCCAGCAATGTCGTCCTACCTCCCGTGCTGTACTGCCGAGGTACAAGCCCTGTTGCCGCCGCAAAGTCACGGCTGCTGGCGTACTGCTTCCCGTCGCCAATCTCAGTTGAAATAGTACTCGCTGTCAGTGTTCCGACGCAGGGAATGCTCAGCAAGCGCTGTCCAACCTCATCTTCGTCCAACTTTCGTTTCAACTGGGATTCCAAATCTTTAATCTGCTCAACAAGATAGTGATAATGCTGTTGTAATTTCAGCAATAACTGGCTGAGGTAAAGAGGCAAACTATTGTCCTCAAGAATGGTACTCAGTCGGCTAATAACGGCAGCTCCTCGGGGAACGCTAATGCCAAATTCCAGCAGAAAAGCATGCATTTGATTGGTTGTTTTTACCTTATCCTGAACCAGGGATTCACGGACACGATGCAGAGCCCGCATTGCCTGCTGAGATTCCGTTCTGGGCTGCACAAAACGCATAGACGGACGCGATGCAGCTTCACAAATAGCTTCGGCGTCGACAAAGTCGTTTTTATTGCTTTTAACGAACGGGCGGACAAATTGTGGTGATATCAGCTTTGGGGAATGCCCCAACTCTTCCAACTTGCGTGCCATAAAGTGAGAACCGCCACAGGCTTCCATTGCGATGGTTGTAGCGGGGCATGTCGCCAAAAATTCGATCAACTTTGGCCGGGTAAATTTTTTACGGTAAACAGCCTTCCCGCGACGATCCTGGCAATGAATATGGAAAGAGTTTTTACCCAGATCGATACCAATGAGCGCAATGTTTTCCATGATAGTTCTCCGAATGAAAGCCTGTCCTCAGCATAGTACCGGGAAGGAGGGAGTGACCATCTCATTAAATAAACCACGCTAAGGCTGCTTTTTAACCAGAATGCTTCTGGTTGACTGCCGAATGGCGGGGCTAGGGGTTTTTGTTTCCGAAACCGAGGGTTAAGATCCCGCATATTGACCCCGATGACTTTGAAATGACGGGTAAAGTTTTCTGCTTCGCTGGTATGATTAATTTGCTTAAACCATAACAACAGGGGCTGTAAAAATGACCGATTCCGCAGCATTAGAAATTGCACCGTACCTACCCGAAATTTTTGATAGTGAAGCAGGTGGCATCCTGCAAGACCTTATTTTTTCTTCTGAGCTATCAGCTTTGATGTTTATGGCTACAGAAGCTCAAATGGAGGTTGCAAAAAAGTACGTCGTGGGAGTGCTTGAGGAATGCTATCAGGCTGGACACCTGCAAGTTATGGGGGCAGCGAATGAGGGTGAGTTTTATGGGTATGCTTTGATTTTCGGGCATCCAAAAGCCTCACTGATACGCTACTGCCATAAAATCTATGTACATGAGCAGTATCGTGGGCATGGTATCGGTAGCCAAATGCTCGAGGCGCTTCTCTCTCAACCCTATGAAATGGGCTTGTTATGCTCTTCTGAATTAGTACCATTTTACGAAGCTGCTGGGATGGTTAACAAGGGGGATTTTTTCGCCCCAGATAGCAGTGATTTTGACCGTACACGCGGCATGTATGCGGGGCTTTGCGTCATGAGTAGCAAAGATGCTAGTGAGGGATTGCCGGTCTTTATGCTTAACAACAGCGATGTTCAAAACATCATTAACGCTGTAGTAGCCTGCAAAGATTAAATTCTCCAGATTAGGCCGCCGATCAGGTGGCCGTTCGTCTTACATACACTTTCCAAACTGACACCAAAGACAACTCGGTTGTTTGCTCATCTTAACGAATGGAAGGGACTTCCCCTAGATATGCGCCTGATTAACTTTCGTGCAATCATAGGATAAACATTGACCCAGAGGGATTCGTTATGACCATCACCACTGTCGGTATCGATCTTGCTAAAAATGTGTTTGCTGTTCACTGCATTGACCAAAATGGTAAAGCTGTTCTGGTTAAACCCAAGGTGTCGCGTGCAGCACTTTCTGAACTCATCGCAGGTTTACCTCCCTGTGTCATTGGAATGGAAGCCTGCTCGGGTGCCCACTATTGGGCAAGATTATTCAGGCAGTATGGCCATGATGTCCGGTTGATGGCTCCGAAATTTGTCTCACCCTATCGCATGGCGGGTAAGACCGGGAAAAATGATGCAGCTGATGCAATAGCTATTTGTGAGGCAGTGCAGCGGCCGCATATGCGCTTTGTACCAGTCAAAGACGAAAGCCAGCAGGCAATGCAATGCTTACATCGGACAAGACAGGGATTTATCCAGGAAAGAACAGCAACGTATAACCGTCTTCGGGGCCTGATATCTGAATTCGGGGTTATTGCCCCACAAAGCACTGATGCTCTGCGTCATGTTGTTTCTGACCAGAAGGAAACTCTGCCAGTACAGGTTAGGCTGTGCATTGATGATCTATTGACACATGTCACTAATATTGAAGAGAAAATCGCCGAATATGACAGGGTATTATCTCGTGTGGCCAAAACAGATCATCGCAGCCAGCAGTTAATGGAACTGAAAGGTGTTGGGCCCACCACAGCGAGTGCGCTGGTCGCCAGTATTGGCAATGCCCATGATTTTAAGAACGGGCGCCAACTGGCAGCCTGGTTGGGGCTAACGCCATCACAATACAGTAGTGGCGGAAAATCAAAGCTTGGCAGGATAACAAAAGCGGGTGATGCCTATCTGCGAACCCTACTGGTCCAGGGAGCCCGTTCTGTAATGGTAGGGGCAGAGAATAGAACGGACCCGTTTAGCCGTTGGGTCTGCTCGTTGATTGGTAGGCGGGGATACTGGCGTGCTGTCGTTGCAATCGCCGCCAAGAATGCGAGGTTGTGCTGGGCATCATTACATTACGGCGATGACTTCAGACTGTATTCAACAACATGAAAAATTTAACTGAGTAGTAACTGAACTGTAAATTGTTGATGGTAAAGGGTTAGACCCCCGTGAGAAGTATCTGCATATCCTACTGGATATCACTATCCGATTAACGAAGGAGGATCTCACGAGCGTCTTTCATCAGGGTCCGAATCACTAGCGATTCAGCATGACCGTTTATAGTAGCGCAGTCTTATCCCTTGCCTTTCATTGATGAACAGACAGAAATTAAAAACCGGCGTTGACTGTTCGGGGAAGCCCTTATAGTAGGATAATTAATGAGATGGTCACTCCCTCCTTCCCGGTACTATGCTGAGGACAGGCTTTCATTCGGAGAACTATCATGGAAAACATTGCGCTCATTGGTATCGATCTGGGTAAAAACTCTTTCCATATTCATTGCCAGGATCGTCGCGGGAAGGCTGTTTACCGTAAAAAATTTACCCGGCCAAAGTTGATCGAATTTTTGGCGACATGCCCCGCTACAACCATCGCAATGGAAGCCTGTGGCGGTTCTCACTTTATGGCACGCAAGTTGGAAGAGTTGGGGCATTCCCCAAAGCTGATATCACCACAATTTGTCCGCCCGTTCGTTAAAAGCAATAAAAACGACTTTGTCGACGCCGAAGCTATTTGTGAAGCTGCATCGCGTCCGTCTATGCGTTTTGTGCAGCCCAGAACGGAATCTCAGCAGGCAATGCGGGCTCTGCATCGTGTCCGTGAATCCCTGGTTCAGGATAAGGTAAAAACAACCAATCAAATGCATGCTTTTCTGCTGGAATTTGGCATTAGCGTTCCCCGAGGAGCTGCCGTTATTAGCCGACTGAGTACCATTCTTGAGGACAATAGTTTGCCTCTTTACCTCAGCCAGTTATTGCTGAAATTACAACAGCATTATCACTATCTTGTTGAGCAGATTAAAGATTTGGAATCCCAGTTGAAACGAAAGTTGGACGAAGATGAGGTTGGACAGCGCTTGCTGAGCATTCCCTGCGTCGGAACACTGACAGCGAGTACTATTTCAACTGAGATTGGCGACGGGAAGCAGTACGCCAGCAGCCGTGACTTTGCGGCGGCAACAGGGCTTGTACCTCGGCAGTACAGCACGGGAGGTAGGACGACATTGCTGGGAATTAGTAAGCGAGGTAATAAAAAGATCCGAACTTTGTTGGTTCAATGTGCCAGGGTATTCATACAAAAACTGGAACACCAGTCTGGAAAATTGGCCGATTGGGTCAGGGATTTACTGTGCCGGAAAAGCAACTTTGTCGTCACTTGTGCTCTGGCAAACAAGCTGGCCAGAATAGCCTGGGCCCTAACGGCACGACAGCAAACTTATGTAGCATAACGGCAGAAATACACCGGTTTAAAGAATTACTGATCTGGTTTTGCGAATACTGATATTGATGATACTAACGGCCCACCGGCCTGTTGAGGAACCTGTAAAACGGAAAGGCTCATTGAAGCCGTATATTTTCTGGAGGTTCATCAGGCGCGGAACTCATCAAGGCGCGGGAATAAAATCCCATTCAGACGCCGGATAGATTCAAGCAAGCCAACTTGTCGTCAAAATCGGTGTTGCAAAAACGGGAGTGACCATAGATTCCGTTTTCCAAGCGGACCCCTAAACGAATGGAAGGGACTTCCCCTGATTATGCGCCTGATTAACTCTTGTGCAATCATGGGGTAAACACAACCCCGGAGGGATTCGTTATGACCATTACTACTGTCGGTATCGATCTTGCTAAAAATGTGTTCGCTGTTCATTGCGTTGACCAGAATGGCAAAACCGTTCTGGTTAAATCCAGAGTAACCCGCGCAGCTCTTCCCGGGCTGATTGCTGGTTTGCCGCCCTGTGTTATCGGGATGGAGGCGTGCTCCGGGGCTCATTACTGGGCAAGACTGTTTCGGCAGTATGGTCATGAGCCGCGTCTGATGGCCGCTAAATTTGTATCGCCTTACCGCATGGCTGGTAAATCAGGGAAAAATGATGCAGCTGATGCTCAGGCTATCTGCGAGGCGGTTCGTCGCCCACATATGCGGTTTGTGCCGGTTAAGGATGAGAGCCAGCAGGCAATGCAGTGTCTGCATCGTACCCGACAGGGTTTTATCGAAGAGAAAACAGCAACATATAATCGTCTCCGGGGGTTGATATCTGAATTCGGCGTTATCGCCCCACAAAGTACAGATGCCCTGCGCCACATAGTTTTTGAGCAGAAGAATTCTTTACCACTTCAGGTTCAGCAATGTGTTGATGATTTGCTGGAGCACGTTGCTCGCATTGAAGATAACATCGCTGAATATGACCGAATTTTGTCCCGCATGGCCAAAACAGATCATCGCAGTCAGCGGCTGATGGAATTGAAGGGCGTTGGCCCCACAACGGCCTGTGCGCTGGTCGCCAGTATCGGTAATGCACATGATTTTAAGAATGGGCGCCAGCTGGCAGCCTGGCTGGGACTGACACCATCGCAGTACAGCAGCGGCGGAAAGTCGAAGCTTGGCAGGATAACGAAAGCTGGCGATTCGTATCTGAGAACACTTCTGGTTCAGGGTGCCCGCTCGGTACTGATCGGGGCGGAGAAAAGGACTGATTTATTCAGTCGTTGGGTCTGCTCACTGGTCGAACGCAGAGGATACTGGCGCGCTGTTGTTGCCATCGCTGCCAAAAATGCAAGACTGTGCTGGGCATCATTGCATTACGGTGATGATTTCAGGTTGTACTCAGCCAGCTAAAGTACAAAGCTGTATGACCATCTGTTCTGCAACTCGTTGATGATAAAGGGTTAGACCCCGTGAGGTATATCTGCTTATTGTACAGGGCAAGTGTACCCGACTAACGAACTAGAGCCTCACGAGCGTCTTTCATCAGGGTCCGAATCGATGACGATTCATCATGACCGTTTATAGTACCGCAGTCTCTCCCCTTTATTTTTTTACTATAGTGCAGACAGAAACCGTAAACACCGGCGTTGACATGCCGGGGAAGCCCTTATAGCCAGCTGGCAGCCTGGCTGGGACTGACACCATCGCAGTACAGCAGCGGCGGAAAGTCGAAGCTTGGCAGGATAACGAAAGCTGGCGATTCGTATCTGAGAACACTTCTGGTTCAGGGTGCCCGCTCGGTACTGATCGGGGCGGAGAAAAGGACTGATTTATTCAGTCGTTGGGTCTGCTCACTGGTCGAACGCAGAGGATACTGGCGCGCTGTTGTTGCCATCGCTGCCAAAAATGCAAGACTGTGCTGGGCATCATTGCATTACGGTGATGATTTCAGGTTGTACTCAGCCAGCTAAAGTACAAAGCTGTATGACCATCTGTTCTGCAACTCGTTGATGATAAAGGGTTAGACCCCGTGAGGTATATCTGCTTATTGTACAGGGCAAGTGTACCCGACTAACGAACTAGAGCCTCACGAGCGTCTTTCATCAGGGTCCGAATCGATGACGATTCATCATGACCGTTTATAGTACCGCAGTCTCTCCCCTTTATTTTTTTACTATAGTGCAGACAGAAACCGTAAACACCGGCGTTGACATGCCGGGGAAGCCCTTATAGTACAATAATTCTCTATATCCAAACTGACCCCAATAATTTCAATCTCCAAACTTGTCTATGCAGTGCTACGCAAAAAATCCGTTACTTTCCCCCTACCCTTCCCTCCGATTTCACGTAGTACACATATGCTGTTAAGAGATTCAAAAATATTGATGTTTTAATGTTGTGTAGTAAAATATGTAACCTAATGAAAATTATAGAAACATTAAAGCGCCGGTGGCACACATCAGGAGATGGCCAACACATCAGCGTGTGGTAATCACAACAATATAATTGAATGATAATTGCAGGAATAGCACTTTTTGACACGAAACTGGTTGTGGCATTTGCTATAACCTCGTAACTATGTCTGTAGACTGCAATAGGTGACTTTATGGGTGAAATTATTCGAGGCAACTATCCTGAACTGGATAAAGTGCTGTGGGATTTTCACACTCAGAAAATTCCCGCAATGTTGGCTTTTCGTATGTACGAAGAGCGTTGGAATTTTGTTGATGAAAAACATATAGGTCAAAATGAACGCCAGTTGATTGATGCCTTAACTGATTTTTACGGTAACGGTGTCTTTATGGCTGCATAAGGATTCATTCTGTAGTGAACGAATATAAGATTAAGCATCATAAACTAATCAGGTCGGTATTGAATAATTTCAATGCCGACTTTTTTTTTGCTAACTCTATTTATTTCGGAGGGGGAACTCGTATTGCCCTTGAAATAGATGAGTATAGAGAATCGATCGATGTTGATTTTTTGTGCCCTGATAAATCATCTTATCGAGCCGTACGGGAACAAGTTACATCCAACTCACTTGGCAACTTAGTAAAACAAGACTTCCAGTATGCCAGAGAAATAATGTTTGATAGATATGGAGTTCGCACCTTCATAAAAGAACAGGACGCAACGATAAAGCTTGAGATAGTTAGTTTCGATAACTACGATTTAGTAGCTGATACGCGCAAGTTGTTCCCTATTCCTTTCATAGATCAAGAAAGCTGTTTTTATACTAAATTATTAGCAAATTCAGATAGATGTATGCATGGGCAGTGTAAGGATATTTTTGATATTTTGGCTATGTATGATGCGTGGGGAGGCATACCACAAAGCGCAATTACAAAGGCCGAAAAACATTATGGTTCTTCTGTTTTAAGCGATCTAATCCGCTCGCTTAAAGATATACAAACCAATAGTGCTCATTATTATGAGCTTGCCGATGCTATGTTAATTCAACATGATTTTGCTCAAAAACTCATTGGTGATGTTGCTCCACAGGTACTAGCAAATCTATCTTAAAATGGTGGAGGCTAAAGATGCTAGCCTCCATTAACAGCACCTATCTACGCTTCGAGGCTGACACTTCATCAGCTTCTAATTGCTCTCTGTGTAGATAATCCCCTGCAATTGGAGGTGGAGTTGTAAGTATCCCTGAAAAACGAACCATTCACTTTTAGAGATCTTCCGACATACTGATTATGTCCCCTGAGGAGATCGCTATGCGTAAGATCCGATTCACCGAGCACCAGATCATCGCCGTCCTGAAATCCGTCGAAGCTGGCAGGACCGTCAAAGATGTGTGTCGCGAGGCCGCTATTTCCGAAGCCAGTTACTACAACTGGAAAGCGAAATATGGTGGGATGGAAGCCGCTGATATCAAAAAAATCAAAGATCTTGAGGACGAGAATCGTCGTCTGAAGCAGATGTTTGCCGATCTCAGCCTTGAATGTCGGGCACTGAAAGACGTTATCGAAAAAAAGCTTTAAAACCAGCGATAAAGCGGGAGCTTGTCAGCTATCTGACGGCACAATTTGCCATGAGCATCCGCCAGGCGTGCAGGACATTATCGCTGAGCAGGACGGTATATTTTTATCAGCCCGATACCCGGCGCGATGAACCGGTGATAGAGACGCTGGCAGAGGCGGCTGAACGCTATCCCCGCTACGGATTTAAGAAGCTTTTTCAGGTGCTGCGCAGGCAGGGCAATACCTGGAACCATAAAAGAGTTCACCGTATTTACTGCCTGCTGAAACTGAATTTTCGCCGTAAGGGAAAACAGCGCCTGCCGGTACGTAATCCGGCTCCGCTGGCGACGCCAGAGGCGATGAACCAGAGCTGGTCCATCGATTTTATGCACGATGCACTGGTGTGCGGCAGACGCTTCCGGACCTTCAACGTGGTGGATGATTTTAACCGCGAAGCACTGGCGATCGAAATTGACCTGAATATCCCCGCGCAGCGGGTCGTGAGAGTGCTGGAGAGGATCGTGGCGAACCGCGGATATCCGCTGAAAATGCGGATGGATAACGGTCCGGAGCTGATCTCGCTGACGCTGGCACAATGGGCAGAAGAGCATGGTGTGATGCTGGAATTTATCAGGCCCGGCAAGCCCACGCAGAATGCCTTTATCGAACGGTTCAACCGGACGTACCGGACAGAAATACTGGATTTTTATCTGTTCAGGACGCTGAATGAAGCACGGGAAATCACAGAGCGCTGGCTGGCTGAATATAACAGCGAGCGTCCTCATGAATCCCTGAATAACCTGACGCCGGAGGAGTACCGGCTGATGGCTGAAAAAACGGAAATCTCAAAAAGTGTGTGGAACTAAAACGGGTATGCTTACAAGTGGTATTGCCAATTCCTGGCAACACTGCTGCGCAAACGCATCCAGGCTGGAGAGCTCCTGGTCACAATCACTCGATGCACTCAGTCCCCCAACGGCCGTAATATCACAACAAAAACTTTCTGAGGTCTCGCTGTTTATCAGCCCATCCAGCTGAGGAATATGGCGCTGGAGGTAATCATAATCACCGTCGTGGCCGAGACGCAGGTAGCGAATACAGTGTTTTTCGTATTCGAGCCAGGTTTGCCAACAAACCACGGAACGCAGCCAGAACGTGTTCCGCAGTTGCGGGTGACTCACTGGCAAAATCCCGTTGTTTAGGCGACGGCGCAATGTGGCCGGATATCCCAGCGAATTTAGCAAGTCATCCAGGATGCCGTGGAGGATTTTACGCCACAGGGGCGGTGAGCTGCTTATTTCATCATCCATCATATCAATGATCCCAATTCAGTTCAGTTGCAACTGACCAACAGTTGTTGCTGGCCACCACAACCAGACTACCGCAGAAAAATTTAGGCCGAAGGGCCTCCAGACTCTAAAAGTAACTTTTAGAGAAATTTATTTTTGGGCATCATGAAATTCATGTAACTAACTGATATTTAACATAAAACGCATTAAGCGAAGTTGAGTTGTAATGGCTCAATAGTAATGTCCGCCTGTGGCTCAATTCAGATGTCCGCGCTATGGTAAGCTTCACTGGTCCGTTTAAACTACCGGGAGGCATATCATGAGCGCAGAAAGCTCAGGAGTGTTTACTTTGAAAGAGATCAACCGGATCAAGATTATACAGGACGTCATTGAACGTCGCATCACAACGCGCCGTGCGGCCGAGCACCTCGGTATCAGCGACAGGCAATGCCGCAGACTTCTTGCCCGTTACCGTGAAGGCGGACCGCTTGGTATGGCCAGCAGACGATGTGGCATGCGTGGTAACCGCCAGTTGCCACCCGGGCTCGCAGATCAGGCTCTGGAACTGATCAAGACGCGTTATGCTGATTTCGGTCCGACTCTGGCGCGTGAAAAGCTCGAAGAACTCCACGGACTGTTTCTTGGCAAAGAAACTGTCCGGCGCATCATGGTGCGGGCTGGCTTATGGGTTCCCCGTAAACAACGTGCCGCAAGGATCCCTCAACCACGGTACCGGCGTCCGTGTACTGGTGAGCTGATACAAATAGATGGCTGTGATCACGACTGGTTTGAAGGCCGTGGCCCGGCCTGCACCGCGCTGGTCTATGTTGATGATGCAACCAGCAAACTGATGGAACTGTTGTTTGTTAAATCGGAGTCCACGTTTTCTTACTTCGAAGCCACGCGGCGCTATATCGATAAGCATGGTAAACCGCTGGCACTGTACAGCGATAAAGCCGGTGTTTTTCGTGTTAACAATAAACACGCCACAGGCGGAGACGGGCATACTCAGTTTGGGCGAGCCATGCATGAACTGAACATCCAGACTATCTGTGCAGAAACCAGTCCCGCCAAAGGGCGTGTAGAACGAGCTCACCTCACTTTACAGGATCGTCTGGTCAAAGAGCTGCGGTTACAGGGCATTTGTTCAATGGAGGCTGCAAATGACTTCGCTGAGGCCTATATGGCTGACTATAACCGCCGTTTTGGCAAAGTACCGCGACATGATTTTGACGTACACCGTGCTGTAGAACATGATGAGGACCTGGGGCTTATTTTCACTGTTCGTGAAAAACGTAAAGTCTCAAAATCGTTGACGATACAATATGATAAAATGTTGTACCTGATTGAAGACAGCGAACTGAGTCGCCGTGCAATAGGTAAATATATCGATGTGTATCACTATCCTGATGGCAGAAAAGAGCTGCGCCTGAACGGTACGCTACTTCCCTACTCTACCTACGACCGACTGTCAGAAATCGACCAGGGCGCGATTGTCGATAACAAGCGTCTTGGCCGAACCCTGGAGTTTATCAGTCTGGTGCAGAGCAAGCGGGATAACACGCGCTCTCAGTCAATTCCCGCTGGAGATGGCCCTTCCCGACGACGGCCAAAGCAGGAAGGGAAGAAATCCCAGCGCTCACTGGATAATGATGACATGCTCGAAGCACTCAAACAGCTTCAGTCACGTTCAGAGGACATTTTTGGTAAAAGAGCCCGCTGATGGTACTCACTGGCCGGACAGTGGTTGCTCACCAGTTGATATTGTCCGGCCAGACCCATGATGTATTATTCATTTCGTTCAGCATCTTTATGTCCTGCTTTTCACGGGCATACTTACCCCATAATGAATGAAAAGAACGAACAATACTGATTAACTGCTTTTTTCTTTGCTCCGGAGATAGGCTGATAAAATAGCAGCACCTGCTGTCAATATTATCCTCAATGAAATTAAAATCAGAGTCTGATGCATATTTTACTGTTAGCATAATATCATTCGACGTTGTTCTCTCAGACTCTGTTAATGCTGATTCTATCAGGTATTCAAAGGCATACATGACAGACAGCTGGTTTTTGTCTGTCTGAATATAACCCATTGAGTTTCTGAGTATTGAGGACTGTACCAGGACCAGAGGCCATAAAAGCTCAACACCATAAAGCTTATATGTATCATGTTGATCATACTGATGTTGCTCAACACGACGATTACCTTCCCGTGCTTTACGAATATCATAGGCAAGGGATAACATAAATCCGTCTTTAACTTTAATCAGTGGGCTTTCATCCACGATGTAATGAATGAGTTCATGTAATTCATTCAGGGCTTCTGAATCTCCCCACAGTATAAAACCTGCATTGTTCGGCGTTAACTCGTATCGAAGCATGGGCTCAATCATCCTGTTGTTTCAGTCGGAGGAAAGTCTATCAGTAAAGAGAATGAGAGATCAAAGTGGTCATTTTAATTGAGCTGGATAACGGACATTTCAATTGAGCCTTGACATGAGTTGTAATGGCTCAATAGTAATGTCCGCCTGTGGCTCAATTCAGATGTCCGCGCTATGGTAAGCTTCACTGGTCCGTTTAAACTACCGGGAGGCATATCATGAGCGCAGAAAGCTCAGGAGTGTTTACTTTGAAAGAGATCAACCGGATCAAGATTATACAGGACGTCATTGAACGTCGCATCACAACGCGCCGTGCGGCCGAGCACCTCGGTATCAGCGACAGGCAATGCCGCAGACTTCTTGCCCGTTACCGTGAAGGCGGACCGCTTGGTATGGCCAGCAGACGATGTGGCATGCGTGGTAACCGCCAGTTGCCACCCGGGCTCGCAGATCAGGCTCTGGAACTGATCAAGACGCGTTATGCTGATTTCGGTCCGACTCTGGCGCGTGAAAAGCTCGAAGAACTCCACGGACTGTTTCTTGGCAAAGAAACTGTCCGGCGCATCATGGTGCGGGCTGGCTTATGGGTTCCCCGTAAACAACGTGCCGCAAGGATCCCTCAACCACGGTACCGGCGTCCGTGTACTGGTGAGCTGATACAAATAGATGGCTGTGATCACGACTGGTTTGAAGGCCGTGGCCCGGCCTGCACCGCGCTGGTCTATGTTGATGATGCAACCAGCAAACTGATGGAACTGTTGTTTGTTAAATCGGAGTCCACGTTTTCTTACTTCGAAGCCACGCGGCGCTATATCGATAAGCATGGTAAACCGCTGGCACTGTACAGCGATAAAGCCGGTGTTTTTCGTGTTAACAATAAACACGCCACAGGCGGAGACGGGCATACTCAGTTTGGGCGAGCCATGCATGAACTGAACATCCAGACTATCTGTGCAGAAACCAGTCCCGCCAAAGGGCGTGTAGAACGAGCTCACCTCACTTTACAGGATCGTCTGGTCAAAGAGCTGCGGTTACAGGGCATTTGTTCAATGGAGGCTGCAAATGACTTCGCTGAGGCCTATATGGCTGACTATAACCGCCGTTTTGGCAAAGTACCGCGACATGATTTTGACGTACACCGTGCTGTAGAACATGATGAGGACCTGGGGCTTATTTTCACTGTTCGTGAAAAACGTAAAGTCTCAAAATCGTTGACGATACAATATGATAAAATGTTGTACCTGATTGAAGACAGCGAACTGAGTCGCCGTGCAATAGGTAAATATATCGATGTGTATCACTATCCTGATGGCAGAAAAGAGCTGCGCCTGAACGGTACGCTACTTCCCTACTCTACCTACGACCGACTGTCAGAAATCGACCAGGGCGCGATTGTCGATAACAAGCGTCTTGGCCGAACCCTGGAGTTTATCAGTCTGGTGCAGAGCAAGCGGGATAACACGCGCTCTCAGTCAATTCCCGCTGGAGATGGCCCTTCCCGACGACGGCCAAAGCAGGAAGGGAAGAAATCCCAGCGCTCACTGGATAATGATGACATGCTCGAAGCACTCAAACAGCTTCAGTCACGTTCAGAGGACATTTTTGGTAAAAGAGCCCGCTGATGGTACTCACTGGCCGGACAGTGGTTGCTCACCAGTTGATATTGTCCGGCCAGACCCATGATGTATTATTCATTTCGTTCAGCATCTTTATGTCCTGCTTTTCACGGGCATACTTACCCCATAATGAATGAAAAGAACGAACAATACTGATTAACTGCTTTTTTCTTTGCTCCGGAGATAGGCTGATAAAATAGCAGCACCTGCTGTCAATATTATCCTCAATGAAATTAAAATCAGAGTCTGATGCATATTTTACTGTTAGCATAATATCATTCGACGTTGTTCTCTCAGACTCTGTTAATGCTGATTCTATCAGGTATTCAAAGGCATACATGACAGACAGCTGGTTTTTGTCTGTCTGAATATAACCCATTGAGTTTCTGAGTATTGAGGACTGTACCAGGACCAGAGGCCATAAAAGCTCAACACCATAAAGCTTATATGTATCATGTTGATCATACTGATGTTGCTCAACACGACGATTACCTTCCCGTGCTTTACGAATATCATAGGCAAGGGATAACATAAATCCGTCTTTAACTTTAATCAGTGGGCTTTCATCCACGATGTAATGAATGAGTTCATGTAATTCATTCAGGGCTTCTGAATCTCCCCACAGTATAAAACCTGCATTGTTCGGCGTTAACTCGTATCGAAGCATGGGCTCAATCATCCTGTTGTTTCAGTCGGAGGAAAGTCTATCAGTAAAGAGAATGAGAGATCAAAGTGGTCATTTTAATTGAGCTGGATAACGGACATTTCAATTGAGCCTTGACATGAGTCAACGATAAAAATTCACATTGTTCGCTTTGAGTTGTGAGTTGTGAGTTGTGAGTTTAACCGATGCAACGATATCAATCGGTTAAACTCATAACGGGAAGCGGAGTTTCAAAAAATATTACTTACACTACTGTACAGTAAACAGGTAGACCGAAATAAACTGAGCACAACATTCAATCTTCCTCATGGTTTTCGCTCTTGCTCCAAAGCGGCTTTATATTATTAATTGCGCCGTTAAATGGATGTCTAGAATTACTTTTTCGCTGTCTTAGCAGCAAAGCATCAATGTCATTTTTAATGATTTCTTTTACGTCGGAATAGTATCGCTGGAGGGACATGTCACTGATGGTGTTATCTAAGCGCACGTTGGAGTCCTGTTTCACTAGATTGTAAATACCATCTTTGAATTTCATACCGTTACCGTCAAGTAAGCCCATTTTCAGATCATAGCATTTCAACCCGGCCAGGCGGGCTTCAACACTGATTAGGCTTATACGTTTTTTAGGTAATGACTCCAACTTAATGATAGTGTTTTATGTTCAGATAATGCCCGATGACCTTGTCATGCAGCTCCACCGATTTTGAGAACGACAGTGACTTCCGTCCCAGCCTTGCCAGATGTTGTCTCAGATTCAGGTTATGTCGCTCAATGCGCTGAGTGTAACGCTTGCTGATAACGTGCAGCTTTCCCTTCAGGCGGGATTCATACAGCGGCCAGCCATCCGTCATCCATACCACGACCTCAAAGGCCGACAGCAGGCTCAGAAGACGCTCCAGTGTGGCCAGAGTGCGTTCACCGAATACGTGCGCCACAACCGTCTTCCGGAGCCTGTCATACGCGTAAAACAGCCAGCGCTGGCGCGATTTAGCCCCGACGTATCCCCACTGTTCGTCCATTTCCGCGCAGACGATGACGTCACTGCCCGGCTGTATGCGCGAGGTTACCGACTGCGGCCTGAGTTTTTTAAATGGCGGAAAATCGTGTTGAGGCCAACGCCCATAATGCGGGCGGTTGCCCGGCATCCAACGCCATTCATGGCCATATCAATGATTTTCTGGTGCGTACCGGGTTGAGAAGCGGTGTAAGTGAACTGCAGTTGCCATGTTTTACGGCAGTGAGAGCAGAGATAGCGCTGATGTCCGGCGGTGCTTTTGCCGTTACGCACCACCCCGTCAGTAGCTGAACAGGAGGGACAGCTGATAGAAACAGAAGCCACTGGAGCACCTCAAAAACACCATCATACACTAAATCAGTAAGTTGGCAGCATCACCCGCAGCTCATTATGCCCCTGCTTTTGGCAACCTGGCATACTGCTTCAATATCAACTAATTCCAACAGTGGGTTAGTGGGCGTTTCGATCCAGATTAGACCTGTATTCTCTTGAATATGGCGCTCTACTGACGCCAGATCATTAAGATCGACATAACTGAATGTCGTACCTGAAGTTTGTTTACGCAGACGTTCAAACAACCGATAAGTACCGCCATAGACCCCTTTCATTACTAATACATGGGAATCCTTAGGTAGCAATTCCAATATAAGTGCAGTTGCTGCCATACCGGAAGCGGTTGCCGTAGCATAGATACCTCCTTCCAACTCAGCCAAGGCGGTTTCATATGCATATCTTGTCGGGTTACTGCAACGGGAATAACAAAACTCCCCTTCTTCGCCTAAATTTGGCTGAATGAAGGAACTGGCGGTAGTAATCGGTGGAAAAATAGCATTATTGCCCCGGTCAACTTGATCTCCGGCATGGATAACCAGAGTCGCGATCGATTTTGATTTGCTCATTATTTGTCCCTTTAAATTTTAACGATAGCCCGCCGATCATTATTAATAATGACGTTAGGCCACGCGGTTAAACCGTAATATTTATTTACGTGTCATTATACTGATAATTTCTTTATCTGTTTGCCTCATTGGCGATAACACTAATTTACATAAATTATTGATAGAACCTTCAACATCGCAGGAAACAATGCCATCACGCTCCCCTGCAACACTATTTTGTTGCGCCATCAACACCGACTTAAATGCACAGGCGGTAGCGGTAGACACTTTCATGGCACAACTATTTGATGCACCATCGCAAATAATGCCACTAATATCACTGATCATATTACTGACCGCGTAGGAGATAGTTTGAAAATCTTGGGTCAATAACCAACTCATACCTGCCGCCGCCCCCATTGCTGCCGTTGACGCCGCACACAATGCAGACAATCGGGTATAACGCATATGAATTGAGATTGCGGCTAGATGGGCCAACGCTAATGCCCGGGCCAGTGTTTCATCATCTGTATTAAGATGTCGGGCAAGTGTCACTACCGGCATTGTCACGGTAATCCCCTGATTACCAGAGCCATAATTTGACATCGCGGGTAAGGGTGCGCCGCCCATACGGGCATCTGATGCCGCAGTGGTGTTGATCAACATTTGACTCAGTAAGTCAGTGCTGATAAAGCCATTTTTTCTGGCTTGCGACAACGCGCCACTCACGTTCAAACCATAGTTCTTCCTTTGCCCCTCGTCAGAAAGCGCGGTATTAATCTCAGCACTTTTCAGCATAAACATGATGTCTTTAGCGGCGACATCGGTTACAAATTTAAATGCGTCGTTAAGGGAAAATTCGGGTAGTACCCCACTATCATTGGCGGCAATTAGGTCTCGGACTAATATTTGCTTTATATTATTAATATAAACTTCAGTGACATTAGTATGGCTACCTTGAATCACTACCCGGCACTGATCACTAAGACTATATAGCGTAATATCGATAAAAATAAAATCCGTAGCATCTACTGCGTTTAGACACACGTTACCTGATTCATTAAATATATAGGCTTCGGTAATTTGTGTCGCAGTAATATCTTTTAATACTTCTAAATCGGCATCCGCGTTACCACCAATAGCCCCTATTGCCGCCGCAAGAGTGACTCCGCAATAGCTTGTTCCCGGAATAGTGACTCCCATCGCATTTTTATACAGATTCTCCGATATATTCCCCGTTATTTTTAATATCGGTGCGTTGAGATATTTAGCAGCCACTGCGGCAGCATACGCAATAGCAATAGGCTCAGTACAACCTAATGAAAGTTTCACTTCCTTTTTCAACCAATCGAGTAATTGTTGATGTGTTATTTTTTGCATTTGAAGTAATTAATCAGTGATTTGGATTATTTTTATCTTAGGGTTTTACGGGGAGAAATACTTTTCCTATTTTCTTGTTGTTTTTAATGCTTGGAGAATATTGTTCTCTTTAACAAAAAAGATAACCACAGAACAATTTAAATAAAAACATATTAAAAACAATGAAATAGATAACTCAAACACCATTAATCCCTTACTCAATGAGATACTAATCACAAAACAATAAAGAGAATATTTTCCCCTTAGACGCAATTATTCGCCTTGAATCATTAAACTAGACGATAAAAAAGGCGAGTTAGCTACTGCCAACTCGCCTCAGATAAAACCAACCGGTGCTGGTTTAGATATCAACCCTGCGCAGGGGATTGCTGCATCGTCCAGTTGAGCACTTGAGTGGCTAACTGGTCACTGGCCAGGCCAAAGGCCTGAACCACCTCGTTCATCTCGTTACCTTTTATCGGTTGGCGAATGTCAAACTGGCGAGTCGCAATAATCCTACGATCTGAAATTCTTACCAGCCGAGCATCAAAACGGATCAGCACTTCGCTGCTACCAACATGGTATACCCCTTGGAACGCGGACAGATCACCACTCAACTCCACATCAGCCTGCAAGCTATCATCGTCGCTACTGACTGCACGGATTCGCCCATCGCTACGGAACGCCTGAATAAGACGATTGCGCACCAAAATCGGCGCCGAATCACTCCAACGGGAGTTTTTATAAACCGCAATCTCCTGGCCCTGAGGCTGCACCGCTATGCGTGAGCTATTAAGAAACTGGTTCGTCGCCGGTTGTGAAACCCGTAATGACCAGTTTACTGTCTGCGCGTGTGGCACACTGACTGCAGGTGGCACCGGCAGAAGATAAACTTGTGATACAGGGGCCGAAGGTAAAATGGTGCAGGCAGAGAGCAGTATCGCCCCCCCGGATATCATCAATAGCCACACGCGGCGGCCTGCATAGCGCATCACATTAAAAGAGAGCATTAAGGCGTAAACTCCTGTGTTCTTTCACGGCCGCGCAACAAGGCCGCTGGGTTTTCTTCCAAACGAGAAACGGCGGCACGTAATGTCGCTAATGTTCTGCGCAGCTCATCTACTGCCGGCCCCAGCTCATTCATCCCTTGCATCCCGTTATTGAGTGAGGTTTTATTTTCACTCACCAATTTATTGAGGATGGTACTGGTATTTTGCAACGATGCCATGGTTTTGGCGGCATCACTGACCAGTTGTTTCCCCTGCCCATCCATTAAGCCGTTAGCATTACGCAGCAGGCGATTGGTTTGAGTCAGTGTCTCATTAGCCTGTTTACTGGCCTGCGCCAACTGCTGCAACAGGGTACGGAGATCACCACGTTGATCAGCCACAGTTTGGGTGACCAGCGCGAGATTATCCAGTGTCGTTACTAGGCGCTGCTGGTTATCCGGTGCCAGCAACTGGTTCAAACGCACCAACACTTCATTCGCATTGGTCATGAAATTCTCACCGTTAGCCAGTAACTGGCTCATCGGCGAAGGGGTAGCAATAATGATAGGAACCTCGTCATCTTTGCCCTCCAGCAACGGGCTGGTCTGGCTGCCACTGCTGAATTGAATATTTGAGGTGCCGGTAATACCCGCGACGGTGAGACGAGCTTGGGTATCTTCGCGTATCGGAGTAGATGCAGAAACGCGAATACGTGCCCAAACCTTATTCGGATTGTCTCGGTCCAGGCGTAATTGCGTCACCTCACCGACTCGAATCCCGCTGTACTGAACGGTGCTACCCTGTGACAGGCCACTCACAGGCTCATTGAAAACGATATCGTACAATCTGAACTGGCGATCAGAACCGGAATTTGTCAGCCATAGGCAAAACAGCAGCGCGGCACTCACCACAATAAGAGTGAACAAACCAATAACGACATGATGAGCACGGGTTTCCATATTACAACCTCTCTCCACTGTTAATTGCCGCTGCCTGATAAGCAGCCCGGCCACGTGGGCCATGAAAATACGCCTGAATCCAGCCATCATCAGTCGCTGCAACTTTATCCAGAGTATCAACCACCAGCACTTTTTTCTGCGAAAGCACCGCCACACGATCACACAGTGTATACAGCGTATCCAGATCGTGGGTCACCAAGAATACCGTTAGATTGAGGGCATCCCGCAGGGTGCGGATCAAACTGTCAAACGCCGCCGCACCAATGGGATCAAGACCCGCAGTCGGTTCATCAAGAAACAGAATATCCGGGTCCAGTGCTAAGGCACGGGCTAGCGCAACACGCTTGACCATACCACCCGACAGAGATGCTGGATACTTACTGCCAGTGCCCGGCGGTAGCCCAGCCAGTGCCAGTTTAACCTGAGCCAATCGCTCAGCCTCAGACCGGGGTAATCCGGCGTTTTCTATTAATGGTAATGCCACGTTCTCGGTCACGGTTAGAGAACTGAACAGTGCGCCTCGTTGAAATAATACGCCGAATCGGCGCTCGACCATGGCGCGGGATTGACCTGACAGTGCCATTAAATCCTTGCCAAAAACATGAATTTTCCCGTCAGTCGGACGACGTAACCCAACAATACTGCGTAACAGAACAGATTTACCGGTACCCGAGCCACCAACCACGCCAAGAACTTCGCCGCGCTTAACATCAAGATTCAACCCTTGATGCACGCACTGTACGCCAAAGCAGTTAACCAGATCGCGAATTTGAATGATTGCATCTTGCGTCATTTGGCTCACCACCCCATTTCCATGAAAAATAGCGCTGCCACGGCATCAAGCAAAATCACCACAAAGATCGAATGCACCACACTGGTGGTGGTATGAACCCCGACTGATTCAGCACTACCGGTTACTTTGAACCCCTCCAGACAGCCAATAATAGCAATCAGGAAAGCAAAAATAGGGGCTTTACTTATTCCCACCAGAAAATGCTGCAACCCATTACTGTTTTGCATAATCGACAAAAACATAGTGGGAGAGATATCCAGTGTTAAGGCACACACCACCATGCCACCGAAAATACCGCAAACCATGCCAATAAAGGTTAGCATCGGCAGAGAGATCAATAGTGCCAAGACGCGCGGTAGCACCAACAGTTCGACCGGATTCAAGCCCAGTGTTTGGATAGCATCAATCTCTTCATTGGCTTTCATCAAGCCAATTTCAGCGGTAAAAGCACTGGCTGTTCGCCCTGCCATCAGGATCGCGGTAAGCAGTACCGCAAATTCACGTAGAAAAGAAAATACCACCAAATCGACGGTAAAAATGCCCGCGCCGAAAGTAGTGAGTACGGTTGCACCGAGAAAGGCGATAACTGCCCCCACCAAAAAGGTGAGCAACATAATGATCGGCACAGCATTGAGGCCAATCTGTTGAATATTGGCAATTAATGAGGTAATGCGCCAGCGGGAGGGGCGAAAAAGTGTTCCCAGCAAGGTTTCCAGCGCCAGACCAATAAAGCCCAATAGTGACTTAATATCTTGCCATAAGTTATCTACCGAACGGCCGGTATTAGCCAGCATCTCAAGCCAAAACCGTGTGGGTTTTTCAGACAACTCAGGGGTTAAGTCAGGCAATACATGGCTTACCGTTTCAAGTAATATCCTCCGCTCTTCTGGCAATTTAGGCGCAAGTTCGCGTAAATTTGCTACACGGTCCTCACCCAGAAGCAGAGCTAACAACGTTGCACCGGCGGTATCTAACGCCCCCAGTTGGTTGAGATCAAATACCCCCCCACTGGGCATATTAGCGCGCAATTGCGCAACGCGCGGCTCCAAAACGCAGTAATGCGCCAACACCCAGTCCCCCCGGATATAAACTCTGGGGGGCTGAGCCGCGCTATCGAGATCAAGTTGTGCGGGGGACGTTTGCTCAGTCATTGCTCAGACCTTACCTATTTCAAACTCTAATGTTTCAAACCCTAAATAGGTATATCACACAGTTAAGTAAGAGTAATGACTGTTTAATTAATGAAGTGTTAACCACACCCTAATCAGTGAGGTGTGGCACGCTGTTTGCCCAATTGCCGTATTTTCCTCTCTGGCAGGGTAAACCAAACGACTACCGCCAGCAGAATTAACAGTACGCTGGCAGTACCTAATACCAGACTATGTGAGGCAGAAAAGGCCAGTTTGGCGCTGCTCAGTAGATGCTCGTCCCCACCAAGGCTATTGACCACCTGAATGGTTTCACTGATAGAAGCACTGGCCTGTGTAACCAGATCAGCGGGTAAATCTGCCGGCACTGTTGCAAATAGTCGGTGGTGATAAACTTATCATCCCCTTTTGCTGATGGAGCTGCACATGAACCCATTCAAAGGCCGGCATTTTCAGCGTGACATCATTCTGTGGGCCGTACGCTGGTACTGCAAATACGGCATCAGTTACCGTGAGCTGCAGGAGATGCTGGCTGAACGCGGAGTGAATGTCGATCACTCCACGATTTACCGCTGGGTTCAGCGTTATGCGCCTGAAATGGAAAAACGGCTGCGCTGGTACTGGCGTAACCCTTCCGATCTTTGCCCGTGGCACATGGATGAAACCTACGTGAAGGTCAATGGCCGCTGGGCGTATCTGTACCGGGCCGTCGACAGCCGGGGCCGCACTGTCGATTTTTATCTCTCCTCCCGTCGTAACAGCAAAGCTGCATACCGGTTTCTGGGTAAAATCCTCAACAACGTGAAGAAGTGGCAGATCCCGCGATTCATCAACACGGATAAAGCGCCCGCCTATGGTCGCGCGCTTGCTCTGCTCAAACGCGAAGGCCGGTGCCCGTCTGACGTTGAACACCGACAGATTAAGTACCGGAACAACGTGATTGAATGCGATCATGGCAAACTGAAACGGATAATCGGCGCCACGCTGGGATTTAAATCCATGAAGACGGCTTACGCCACCATCAAAGGTATTGAGGTGATGCGTGCACTACGCAAAGGCCAGGCCTCAGCATTTTATTATGGTGATCCCCTGGGCGAAATGCGCCTGGTAAGCAGAGTTTTTGAAATGTAAGGCCTTTGAATAAGACAAAAGGCTGCCTCATCGCTAACTTTGCAACAGTGCCATTTTGAGTCGTGGTTATGCGTGAAGACTATAGCGTCAGTCCAGTATGATTTCCCAATACCCTGTAGCTATAGTTTCGATAGCTTCGAATCGGCATTGCAGGCGTATCCCCGTCAGCGGATTTCGAGCGGACGCCGTCGCTTGCCAACGTTGGTGTGAGACCGGCGGGCGAGATCGCCCCTGCCAACGCGACCGCTGAGAGGTCGACTCCTCAACCGCTTGGGCGCTTATCGCCTCCATCCGGATGCTCACCCGCCGAACAGCAATAAACCGCTATTTTCGATAAACTTCTGAATCCGGCTCCGAGGTATGGAAACTATGTCGTACCGCTATTGGATATGTTGCGCGCATACCTTCATAGTCTGACACGCGAAATCTTTAAATCCTGAGTATATTTCGGAAGAAATTTCGATCTGATCGATAAGACTTCAGGATACAGCAAGCTGGAGACACCGATGAAAGCCGTTGGTTACAAGGTTCCGGGACCCATCGCCGAGGACGCCTCTCTGGTCGACATTGATCTGCCTCGGCCTGTCGCTGAAGGAGGCGATATCCTGGTTGAGGTGAAGGCTGTCTCGGTCAACCCGGTCGACTACAAAATCCGCAGCAGCACGCCGCCCGCTGATGGCGATTGGAAAGTGCTGGGATGGGATGCGGCCGGGATCGTGCAAGAGGTCGGCCCCGACGTGACGCAGTTCGCGGTAGGCGACGAGGTCTATTATGCCGGATCGCTCATAAGGCCTGGCACCAATGCGGAGTTCCATCTCGTCGACGCCCGGATCGTCGGTCGTAAACCCGCGTCGCTCGACTGGGCGGAAGCGGCGGCGCTGCCACTCACGACGTTGACGGCCTGGGAAGCCATGTTCGATCGCCTGGACGTGACGAAGCCCGTTCCCGGGGCGGCGGCGATCCTCATCATCGGTGGTGCGGGTGGGGTCGGGTCGATCGCCATCCAGATCGCTCGACAGCGCACGGATCTCATCGTCATCTCCACCGCCTCTCGGCCGGAAACCCAGGAGTGGGTTAAAGGGCTTGGGGCTCATCATGTCATCGACCACTCTCGGCCGCTCGCGCCACAGATTGCCGAGCTCAACATCGGCGCTCCCGCTTTCGTGTTCTCGACCACGCATACCGAGCAGCATGCATCCGACATCGCCGAACTGATCGCCCCGCAAGGACGGTTCGGATTCATCGACGATCCCAAGGCGCTCGACGTCATGCTGTTCAAGCGCAAGGCAGTGTCGATCCACCACGAGCTGATGTTCACACGGTCGCTCTACGGCACGCCCGACATGGATGAGCAGGGCAAGATCCTCAATTCGCTGGCGGTGCTGGTGGACGACGGCAAAATTCGCACGACGCTAACCGAAAAATTGTCGCCAATTAATGCCGCCAATCTGAAGACGGTGCACGCACTGATCGAAAGTGGCGCGGCAAGAGGCAAGATTGTCCTCGAAGGCTTCTGATGACTGCCACCGCCGAACGTCTTTTCTAACCTCAAGAACGCCGGACGGATTACGCCACGGCGAAGGAAATTTCATGACGAAATCCATTGCCACCGCCTCGATCAACCGCGAAACCGCCGTCGCCCTCATCGACGCGGCGATCGCCGCGGCACGTACAATCGGCATCCCGGCTGCGGTCGCCGTCGTCGACGCCACCGGTAACCTGCGCGCGTTCGAGCGCACTGATGACGCGCCGTTTCTCACCGTCGATGTTGCCATCGACAAGGCTTGGAGTTCCGCCTCGTTTGGGTACCCCACCCATGTCTGGAACGACTATGTTTCGAACGATCCAAAAGTGGCGCCGCTGGCCTATCGCCCCCGGATGGTCGCTGTCGGCGGAGGCTATCCGATCCTGGAAGACGGGAAGTTGATCGGCGGGATCGGCATCTCCGGAGGCAACTATCAGCAGGATCAGGATGCGTGCGTCGAGGCACTCACGAAAATCGGGTTCGAGCTGCCAGCCTGACGACTTTAAGGCCATCGCCAGCGGCGGTGGCCTGCAGATGCGACCTTATGAAAGACTTTAAGATGGAAGCGTTCGTCGTCTTCACCCGCGAAGAAACCACCGATCCGGAAGAACTCGCAACCTATTCTGCAGGCGTCGGCCCATCGTTCGATGGCCACGACGTAACCTTTCTCGCCGCTTATGGCGCGATGGAGCATTTGGAGGGGCCGCCCGTCGAAGGGGCCGTAATTTTGCGGTTCCCGACGATGCAGGCCGCCCGTGATTGGTATCATAGCCCCGCCTACCAAACCATCGCTGCGCACCGTTTTGCCGGTTCCCGCTATCGCGCCTTTGTCATTGAGGGGCGGCGGTGACACACCGACGGAAGAACGGCGGGGCTGGCCACGAGGTATCGGTCGGCGAACTCGCATCCTACAACCTGTAGGGGATCAAGGCGGTGAGGTTCGCGTGCCATCGCCACACGCGACCACTCATCGGACTTCTGCATCGGAATTGGAGGATCAGATGAGCGTCGACGAACGACAAGCCCCCGAGCTGCGGGTGCAGAGATGGATTGGCGCGGATGGAGAAAGCATCGCGCCGCTCAAGCTGTCGGATCTCGGCACCGGCCCGAAAGTCCTCTTCGCCTTCCAGCACTGGTGCCGTGGCTGCCATTTGCATGGATTTCCGACGCTACAAAGGTTGCATGGTGCATTGAGCGCCAAGGGCGTGGGCTTCGCGGTGATCCAGACCGTCTTCGAAGGAGCGGATGAGAACACCTTCGAGAAGCTGCGCGTGAACCAGCTCAAGTATGCGCTTCCTGTCGCGTTCGGTCAGGACGAGCCACCTGCCGGCGCGACGCTTCCCACCTTCATGGAGGACTACCGCACGCGGGGAACGCCCTGGTTCTCCGTGATGGACGCTGGCGGCCGCATCGTATTCTCGGACTTCCATCTCGACGCCGATCAGCTCGTGAAGGGACTGGAGCTGGTGTAACCGATGCGGCGCTGGGTCATCCTGATTGCCACCCATCTCGCGATGCTCGCCATGGGCTTCGCGGGCGGTGTCTACACGCTGCCGATCCTGACCGCCCCCCAGGCCCCGGACGCGGCGGCCTTGCGGACCATCTCAGCCGAGACGCTCTACGCAGGGCGTCTGGCCCGCGATCTCAAAGGCAGCGACCTGCTTCACTGGGGGGAAGGCGAGATCCGGGTCTCGCGCGACCGTATCGCCCATATCGGGCGCCTCGCCCCTGGTCCCGACTACAAGCTCTACCTCGCACCACGTTTCGTCGACACGAAGGAGGCCTTTCTCCTAATCAAGGACAGATCAGTCCGCGTGGGCGATGTGAAGACGTTCAACGGCTTCATCGTCGAGGTGCCTGCCGGCATCGATGTCCGTGACTACAACACGGTCGTCATCTGGTGCGAAGCATTCGACCAGTTCATCAGTGCGGCAGAGTATCAACCCTCAAGTCAGGCCCGAGAACGAGCCCGGCGATGGATACCATGAGGTCGGCGGGCAAGCGCGGCCTCGTTCTCGCGCCGGTGGCGGCGCTGCTGCTGAGCGTCGCCGCTCTGCTGCTGGGCAATGGCCTGCTGAGCACGCTCCTGATCGTGAGAGCCGGCCATAAGGGGTTCTCGACCGGCGCGATCAGCGCGATGATGTCCTTCTATTTCGCGGGTTTCACGATCGGCGCGCTCGTGTTGCCACCGATCATCGTCTCCGTGGGACATGTCAGAACCTTCGCCGGCTTCGCGGCCATTGCCTCGATGACCGCCCTTCTCCATGTGGCGTTCGTGGAGCCGATCGCCTGGATGCCGCTTCGCCTGATTACCGGCTTCGCCTACGCGGGCATGATCCTCGCAACGGAGAGTTGGCTCAACGCCCACGCATTGCCATCCACACGCGGGCAGCTCCTGTCGATATTCGGAGTTGTCTCTATGGGCTCATGGGCAATCGGGCAGGCGTTACTCAACATCGCACCGCCCGCCGACGTGACATTGTTCCTCATCGTGTCGCTGCTGATATCAGCGGCGGTGGTTCCGATCACCTTGCTGCCCAGTCATCCGCCGGCCCAGGTGGAACAGGAATGGGTCGCGTTCAGGGACCTCGTCCTCGTATCACCTCTCGCTGCGGCTGGCGCTTTCCTGGCCGGCCTGGCTATCGGTGGTTTCTGGGGCATGGGCGCGAACTTCGCCCAGAGCATCGGCCTCGATGTGGGCGGTATCTCCGCCTTCATGGCTGCGGTTCTTGGTGGAACGCTCGCCTTCCATTGGCCACTCGGTTGGCTTTCGGATCGAGTGCCCCGGAATCTTGTCATCGCCGGTGCGGCGCTGGCGTCCGCAGCGTCTGCCATCGGCGTAGCGTTGGCGGTGGAAGCGCCTCTGCCGCTGCTCCTTGCGGCAGGTGCGCTGTTCGGCGGCTTTGGCATCCCGATTTATTCGTTGTGTCTCGCCGTCGCAAACGACGATCTTCCGGCCGGTCGGCTACTCGGCACCGCGCGCGGGCTTCTGTTGCTCAACGGGATCGGGACAGCCGCTGGCCCCCTAATAGGAGCAGCTGCAATGAATATCGTCGGCCCTGGCGGCCTGTTCCTTTATGCGGCGGCGTTGCTCACGCTCCTGGCAGTGCTGGCCATCGCCCGCAGGCAGCCGAGGCGCGCCAACCAGGCCAAGGCGGCCCCCCGTTCTCCGAGCACGCCGATGATAACCGGATCTCTCGATACGATGATATGCATGGAGAAGCGGGCGCAGGGCGTGCGGGATTAGCGCGGCACGGCGCCTGCACGAACCGCGGGGTCAGGCGATGATAGCTGTTACGCGAATTTCGATACGCATGGTTGGAAGCCCCAGCGCTTCGATTCCCAACTGCGTCCAGATTGGAGCGCGGTCGGGCATGTAGTGGCGATACAGCTTGGCCATTGTTTCGTTGATCACGGGAGGGAATCCACCGACGTGATAGGAATTGACGTGGACCACATGCGGCCAGCGTGCTCCGGCGGTCGCGAGCGTCCGTTCCACGTTCTTGAACGCCTGCTCGATCTCTTCCTCAATCGACTCCGGAATGACGAGATCGTCGTTCCATCCGCCCTGTCCGGAGATCTCCACGCGGTCACCAATGCGCATTGCCTGAGAATAATGAAGCGCGTCATGCAGGCGCGTCCCGTATCCGGGGGTGATGAAGAATGAAGGTGTTGTCATGAGTTTGCCTTTGATGAGCCAGGTCAACGCGGCTGCAAGTGACCGTATGCATGCAGAAAGAGATGCAGGGCGTTCGGCACTAGCGCGCCGGCTGCGGTGGAGGGCTTTATTCCACGTCTTCTACGGTGAGGTCCCGGCCGTTGAACTGCACGGTCTCCCCGGCTCGGGCACCCTCGATCGCTTCGAAGATCGGCGCCATCGTGGAAATGCCCATGAGCTCACGCCCCTGACAGGTAAACTTGCTCGTTGACACCGCGATCACAAAGTGGCGGCCGGACAGCTTGACGACAGCGCCTTCGTTGACGGCCAACTTGGGGCCGAAATCGATCGTCCTGAGCTTTTCGAGTTTATTGGCGTAGTCATGGAGCGTGTCATCGAGCGCTTCAGCGAAGTCGCTCGCGACCTCGGCCTGAGCTAGTTCGTCGTTTTCGATCGGTTCGCTCCGATCGAGCCGAGCGGTAGAGACATAGTCCAGGTAGTTTTCGCGAGCGCTGTGCAACGCTGCTGTCTCCAGCAAGAGCATAGTTTCTCGTATGTGGTCCTTGTTCCAGTCCATAATCACCTCCTAATTTTCGATGTTCTTAAAGTTCAGCCTGCAGATGTGTGGGCCAGGAAGGCCAGCCTTTCCGGCTAAGCGACACCGCTATTCGTCGCTGATGACGTCTTCGCCCTGGTATGGAACCCTGATCAGCCGAGGATCTCGAATGATGCTCGTGACGAGCCAGACATATTCCTGCTCGGCGGTATCGAAGCCGAGGATGCTGAAGGATTGGCCGAAAGGGCATGGCGGGAAGTCTGGAAAGCCCTCGCGCAGAACGTAACGCTCGGGATCGCTGTGAAACTCGCTCTTGTAGACTTTCCGTAGTCCGTGCTTGCTCGGCGCGTCCTGGTCACCTGCCGGTGCTGTTTCCCGATGCGCCACAAGGCGCTCGGACAAGTCGCGGGGGC